>JAGALI010000104.1 GCA_017625275.1 Clostridia bacterium | reverse complement strand
GCCTTTCCTACACACATTTACAAAGGTGCTTTGGTGTTTTGGCTTAACTTGCAAACAGTGTATCAAACTGACGAGTTTATTAACTCTGAGGAGATAAAATCAGAGATACTTAGCATCATTACGACATAATACTTAATCGCCTCAACCGCGGCAGCGGCAGTATAGCCTGTTGTTACTGAGGCGGCGAGAATCAAAATGTTCTTGCCCTTAATTGCCGACATCATATTATCTCTAAATATAAGCTGACTTCCAGATGTGTGCTCCGGCGTTACTACATAGATTGTTTGGTGAGCATTAATGCTTCTGAAATCACCAAGAGTTAGCTCGCCCGCAAGACATGTGCCAACAACCTCCATGCCATCAAGGCAAAGGATTGTATCAACTATTGTATTCATGTTGTAATACGAAACAAGCTCATGCGCGACAGCCTGTGCCTCAGAAAGACGAGTCTTCTGCATAGTAACATCAATGTAATAATTAATATGGCTATGGCTTGTTGCAAAATGTCCCTTTGAGACTCTTAAAACCAGATTCTTTCCCTTTGTGACCATTTTTTGAATGTTTTTAGTAGGCATAATTACCTCCTTATTTATATTTATTATCAGGGGGTTGTAAATTTATTTTATTATATTTTGACTCTTATGTCAAGAAATTTTTATTTTTTGGTATTGAACAAGGCTATTTGATGTGATAAAATATAGTTGTATTTTAGGCACATGGAGAGGGAAAATGTACGAATTAGTTCAGGTTTCAAAAAATTGCTATTACATACAATGCCCTGCAAAAATAGGTATTGTTAAGATAAATGACGACGAGGTCTGCCTAATTGACAGTGGAAATGATAAGGATGCTGGCAAAAAGGCCCTTAAAATAATAAACGAAAACGGCTGGAGCCTAAGGGCTATCTATAACACGCACTCCCACGCTGATCACATAGGTGGCAATGCGCTTATTCAGGAGCGCACCGGTTGTACCATTTACGCCAAGGGGATTGACAGGGACTTTACAAATCACCCTTCTCTTGAGGGGGCGCTTATTTGGGGTGGATATCCATATAAGGATTTGAAGCACAAGTTTCTGCTAGCCCAGCCAAGCGTTGCTAGCGAGCTTTGTGAGGAGTCCTTGCCTGAGGGAATTGAAATAATAGACCTCAAGGGACACACGCCAGACATGGTTGGCTTTAGGACAAGTGACGATATTGTTTATCTTGCAGACTGTCTTTCAAGCAAGGAAACGCTTGAAAAATATCAAATAGGCTTC
This sequence comes from Clostridia bacterium, assembly GCA_017625275.1. Taxonomy (GTDB): domain Bacteria; phylum Bacillota; class Clostridia; order Oscillospirales; family CAG-272; genus RGIG2000. The sequence goes on along the minus strand of JAGALI010000104.1, from coordinate 3,921 downwards.
ATTTATGATATTGGCGAATATCTTAAAACGCTTGAAATGGTAAAGGGGCTTAAGGCAAGGCTTTTCATACCAGCTCACGCCCCTGCCTGTGAGGATATTTCCTCTCTTGCACAGTACAATATTGACAAGGTGAACGAGGTGGCTGAGCTTATAATTCAGCTTTGTGCGGACGGAACCACCTTTGAATCGCTTTTAAAGGCGCTATTTGACCACTACTCTCTTACTATGACACACGAGCAATACGTGCTTGTAGGTAGCACCGTGCGCTCCTACCTTGCGTACCTTAAGGATGAGGGTAAATTGACTGTAAGATTTGATGAAAATTTAATGCTTTGGGAAAGGGCTTAAAAAAAGCAGTTGCACAGCAACTGCTTTTTATTTTGGTTTAAATATTGATTTACAAATATTTACTTCGCTGTTTTTTTGATTAGCACCTCAAATAGCACTATCATTGCGATAGTAAGCACACCAATATATGCAGGGAAAAGAGCCACGCTTATATGGTTTGCAATAAGTCCAAATAGTGGTGGCATAAGACAGGTGCCTGTATATGCGCTAGCCATTTGAACACCGATTATGGCTTGCGATTTATCCTTACCAAAGCGTTCTGGAGTTGAGTGTATTATACATGGATAAACAGGCGCGCTTCCAAGTCCGAAAACAACAATTCCAGCAAGAGTTATAGCATTTACAGGAATAAATATCATAACGAGTCCAAGAGCCATTATTCCCTCTCCGAGACGAGTGGTTTGAATATCGTTTAGCCTCATTGTGATAAAGCCACTAATTGCTCTACCTATTGTTATTCCAAGCACATAAAGCCCACCCCAAAGTGCGGCGGTATCTGCATCTATGCCACGATTAAGATTTAAATATGTGCTTGCCCAAAGAATAGTAGTTGCCTCAAGCGCGCAATAGCAAAAGAAGGTTATCATAACCGCCTTTGCGCCCTTAATAGACACAATCTCTCTTAGCTTAAGAGGCTCCTCGAGTCTTTGCTCCGTCTTCTCCTCCCTCATTGGCTTTTTCCAAATTGGAAGGGATATAAACACAACCACGCAAATAACTACTTGGATTATTGAGATTACAAAATAGCCATTATGCCAAGTACCATTGCTTGTAAGCACATAGCCCATAATTGTAGGGCCTATTGCTGCGCCAAGACCCCACATACAGTGAAGCCAGCTCATATGCTTGCTCTCAAAATGAAGTGATACATAGTTATTAAGGGCTGCATCAACACTACCTGCGCCAAGTCCATAAGGAATTGCTATTAGACAAATCATCCAAAACTCTGTACTAACGCTAAAGCCAAGCAAGGCTATCGCTGTCATAAGAACGCTAAATGCCGTTGTTTTTGATGAGCCAAAGCGCCTCGTTATTCTATCGCTCATAAGGCTTGAAAAAATTGTACCTGCTGCTATAATTGCCGATACTATGCCTGCATAGGATACAGGAACATTTAGCTCCACAAACATAGTAGGCCAAGCAGAGCCAAGCACGGAATCTGGCAAGCCAAGGCTGACAAAGGTTAAATATAATACTGCAAGTAATAATGTAAGCATATTAATCCTCTAAAAACAAATACTGCAATAATTTTAACACACCATTTTTATATTTTCAATATAAAGCTTAAAATTTTTATTTTTACGAATATCTTTACAACTTTGGTAAAATAATGTATAATAAGCTTAACTAATTTAAGCGAGGTACTTTTATGATTACAAACGATATTAAGTATATTGGCGTAAACGACCATAGCATTGATTTGTTTGAGGGACAATATGTTGTTCCAAATGGCATGAGCTACAACTCATATGCAATAATAGACGATAAGATTGCTATTATGGATACGGTTGATGCTCTTTTCACTCACGAATGGCTTGATAATATTCAAAACGCGCTTGGTAGCAGAACCCCTGATTATCTAATTATTCAGCATATGGAGCCTGACCACTCTGCAAATATTGCAAATTTTGTCAAGGCGTATCCAAATGTAAAAATTGTTTCATCCTCTAAGGCGTTTGCGATGATGAGGGGCTTTTTCGGTACTGATTTTACCGACAAGCAAATTGTTGTCGGAGAGGGAGATACACTTTCCCTTGGCAAGCATACCTTGACCTTTGTTACTGCCCCTATGGTGCACTGGCCTGAGGTTATTGTAACCTATGATAGCTACGATAAGGTGCTATTCTCTGCTGACGGCTTTGGAAAATTCGGCGCGCTCGATGCAGATGAGGACTGGGCGTGCGAGGCTAGAAGATATTATATTGGAATTGTTGGAAAATATGGTGTACAGGTTCAAAATTTACTAAAAAAGGCCTCATCTCTTGACATTCAAATTATTTGCCCACTTCATGGTCCTGTGCTCAAGGAAAACCTTGGCTATTATCTCGGTCTTTATAACACCTGGTCAAGCTATCAGCCAGAGGAGGAGGGCATTGTAATTGCTTACACCTCTGTTTATGGCAACACCAAAAGGGCTGTTATGCTTCTTGCTGATATGCTAAGGGCTAATGGCTGTCCTAAGGTTGTTGTAAACGACCTTGCAAGATGCGATATGCACGAGGCTATTGAGGACGCGTTCCGTTATAGCAAGCTTGTTTTAGCGACAACAACCTATAATGCTGAAATCTTCCCATTCATGCGTGAGTTTATCACTCATCTGACTGAAAGAAACTTCTCTAATCGCACTGTAGCCTTTATAGAAAACGGAAGCTGGGCTCCTATGGCTACAAAGGTTATGCGCTCCATGCTTGAAAAGAGTAAGAATCTAAGCTATTGCGAGAATGGTGTTAAAATCATGTCTGCGCTAAACGAGGAAAGCTCCGCACAGCTTAAGGCTCTTGCTGATGAGCTTTGCAAGGAATATCTTGCTATGAAGAGCGATACTGCAAATAAAAACGACCTAAATGCTCTTTTCAATATCGGCTATGGCTTATATGTTGTAACCTCTAATGATGGCAAGAAGGATAACGGCTTGATTGTAAACACAATCACTCAGGTTACAAATACACCAAACAGAATTGCCGTTACAATCAATAAAGAAAATTACTCTCACCATGTAATTAAGCAGACTGGTATTATGAATATCAACTGCTTAAGCACCGAGGCTCCTTTTGCTGTGTTTGAGAAATTTGGCTTTACTAGTGGTAGAAATACAAATAAGTTTGAAAATTGTGAGCCTATTCGCTCCGACAATGGTCTTGTTGTATTGCCTAGATATATCAATTCCTTTATATCACTCAAGGTTGAGCAATATATCGACCTTGACACTCACGGAATGTTTATCTGCTCTATCACTGAGGCAAGAGTTATCTCGGATAAGGAAAGCATGACCTATAGCTATTATCACGAAAATGTTAAGCCAAAGCCTCAGACAGAGGGCAAGAAGGGCTATGTGTGCAAGATTTGTGGTTATATCTATGAGGGCGATAGCTTGCCTGAGGATTTCATTTGCCCACTTTGCAAGCATGGTGTGGCTGATTTTGAGGAAATAAAATAATTTTTATATACAAGGAGATTTTATTATGAGTAAGTATGTATGTGGCGTTTGTGGCTGGGAATATGACGAGGAGCTTGGAGATGCTGAAAACGGCATTGCTCCTGGCACTAAGTTTGAGGACCTAGGCGATGATTTTGTTTGCCCTCTTTGCGGAGTTGGCAAGGAAGATTTTGAACTAGCTGAATAAATTATCAGAATAAAAAAACGAGGCAATTGCCTCGTTTTTTTGTTTTGCCTTTACTTAGACTCAAGCACTACCAAAATCTTCTTTAGAAGATCCTCTGTTGTTGGGTTAGCAAGTCTGTCTGCTGCTGCCTTTGCATCTGCCTCAGCCTTAGCCTGAGCCTCTGCCTCTGCCTTCTTTGCAAAGTAAGCTGCAACTGCTTCCTTATCCTTTAGCTTGATGCCCTGTGCCT
>JAGALI010000103.1 GCA_017625275.1 Clostridia bacterium | reverse complement strand
TCGATACCTCGCGCCCATTCGATGCAGAGGACGAAGAAGTGCTCACCCTCGTGGAAAAAGCAGAGGCAGAGGGCAAAACCGTGCTCGTAGTGCTCAACAAATCCGATAAAGAGAAGCATTTCGGCGAAGAAATGTTCGCGAGCTACGACACAATCTCCCTTTCCGCAAAGAATGGCGACAGAGAGGCGCTTTCCGATAAAATCGAAGGAAAATTCATAAGCGGAGATATAGAAAATTCGGGCGAGGAAATACTTACCAACGCGCGCCAGTATTCCTCTGTTTGCGAATGCCTCGCTTCCGTGGTTTCCGCAAAATACGCGCTGGAGCTTTACGGCGACGACATCGCGGGCACAGAGCTTGAACGCGCCGCCACCGCTATTTCCGAGCTCGACGGCAGAGAGGTAAGCGTAGACGTGGTAGACCACATCTTCCACAAATTCTGCGTAGGAAAATAAGAAAAAACACACAAAATTTTATTTTAAAAAAGCACAAAAAACTTTCAAAAAACTATTGACAAACGATTCAATATATGGTATTATACTTCAGTAATCCTAAGACAGCAGGTTGATGTAAAAGCAAAGCTTTCCTGCCGAGGAGATATGAAAATGATATTTTCTGTCTTTCTGCGCCTTGGGGTTGCAGAAAGACTTTTTATTTTGTGCCCTATCGCACGAAAAAAGCTAAGCTTTTATTATTTAGAAAGGGTGGTGAAATAATGCCTAGCGCACAGGTTGTTGAAAAAAAGCAGCAAATCGTTAACGAGCTTTCTGAAAATTTCAAGAATGCACAGGCTTGTGTAATCGTTAACTACGCAGGTATTACAGTCGAGAATGACACAGCTCTCAGAAAAGAGCTCACAGCTGCTGGTGTTAAATACGCCGTAATCAAAAACACGCTCATTAAAAGAGCTTGCGCAACGGCTCTCCATTCCCCACAAATCCTATTTTGTATACTTTAGTGTTATTCTCCTCTATACTGCGGATAACATTGTCGAGGATTTTAAACACATCCATTTTCTCTTCGTGAATATTTTCACTCTTCTCATGAAAATGACAATATTTGCAGGCAAGATTACAACGATTATTTATAGAAATACAAATTCTATCCACCATAATTATTTACGCCAATCCCCTCCATTTTTACTTTGATTTTTATTTTGTTTTTTCTTAAAATTATCGTTTTTTCTTCTACCTGTATCCAGATATTCATGGTATCTATCTTCAGCAGTAAATCCATCTCGGTCTACTATTTTAGTATCTGCACCTGCTGCAATAAGAATATTCCTACAATCAAGCCAGCCCCAATAACATGCCTTAATCAATGCCGTAAAGCCATTTCCGTCTTGTTGATTGAGACTAGTTCTCTCATCATTACATAATTCTTCTACATAGTTTATCTTATTATCCCATGCCGCAATCATCAGTGGCATATTACCATCATTTTTATTCTGTTTTTTGTCTCTGTCCTTCTGATGAAACTTACCCGAATCAAATGGATTTCGACTACCCACATTAGGATTTGCCTTACATTCATGTAATAAAAACTTAAAAATCTCAAAATCTCCATTTTGAATACTGTGAGATAGTGCTGGCAAATAATGCTTTCCACAATCTCTCTTATCTATATCAGCACCATGCTTTACGAGCCACTTTATCTTTTCACATCTTTGGTTAAATCGTGCTCCTCTATTTCTCACTACAGAAATAATCAAAGTATTTCCATTCTCCAAATAAGCATTCAATTCATATGCATTCGGTATTTTTATTCCAAGCTTTTTTTCTATATCATCATAAGAATCTGCATAATATTCGTCTATTCTCTTAATAGTATGCATATCCGTAAGTTTCTGTTTTGTAGCAAGGTAATCCAATAAAAATAACGATTTTACGCTTCCATCACT
>JAGALI010000102.1 GCA_017625275.1 Clostridia bacterium | reverse complement strand
CTATGGCGCTATGCCTGACGGTAGCATTAAGACCTTCTCTCGTGGTGGCTCTGATATTACAGGTGCGATTGCGGCGGCGGCTATTAATGCAGATATGTATGAAAACTGGACTGATGTTTCCGGCATTATGACTGCTGACCCAAGAATTGTTGAGAATCCAAGACCTATTGAAAATGTAACCTTTGCTGAGCTTCGTGAGCTTTCATATATGGGTGCCGAGGTTCTTCACGAGGAGACTGTATTCCCTGTAAGACAAAAATCTATTCCTTTGTATATCAAGAACACAAACGATATGAACGCGCGTGGAACTCTCATTATGGAGAAGTTTGACGACGAGGAAGAGGATAAAAATGTTCACTTCATTACTGGTATCTCTGGTAAAAAGCACTACTCAATCATCACTATTGCAAAGAATAGGATGAATGACGAGGTTGGCTATATCAGACGCGCACTTGAGGTGTTTGAACGCTTTGGAATTTCAATCGAGCATATCCCAAGCTCCATTGACAGCTTCTCAGTTGTTGTAGCTACAAATGCAATTGAAACTAATTTGCACGAGCTTATCTCGGCTCTTAACGATGCTCTTGCTCCAGATACAATCAATATTGCTAACGATATAAGCCTTATTGCTATCGTTGGCAGAAAGCTTGCTGCTAATATCGGTATTGCAGGTAAGATTTTCACATCTCTTGGAGAAAATAATATCAACATCCGTATGATTGAGCAGGGTGCTGACGAAATTAATATTATCATCGGCGTTGATGATAAGGATTTCAAGAAGGCAATCAGAGTACTTTATAATCTTAGTGAGGTAGAAGAATGAAAACATTTAATATAGGAATTCTTGGCGCAACTGGCGCTGTTGGTCGTGAAATGCTTAAGGTGCTTGAGGAAAGAAACTTCCCTGTTGGCGAGGTTAGACTTCTTGCAAGCGCGCGCAGTGTTGGTAAAAAGGTGCCATTTATGGGCAAGGAGCTTGAAATCCAGCTTGCTGATTTCGGTGCCTTCGAGGGACTTGATATTGTTCTTGGTGCTGCATCAAACGCAGTCGCAAAGCAATTCAAGGACGATATTGTAAAGGCTGGTGCTGTTTTTGTTGACAACTCTAGCGCATTCCGTATGGACGATGAAACTCCTCTTGTTATTCCAGAAATCAACCCTGATGACGCATTCAAGCACAAGGGTGTTATTTCTAACCCTAACTGCTCCACAATTATCACTCTCGTTGCTGTAAATGCTATTAATAAGCTTTCAAAAATCAAGGGTATGATTGCATCAACCTACCAAGCAACAAGTGGTGCAGGAGCACAGGGTCCTGTTGAGCTTGAAGCTCAAATGAAGGCTGTTTTAGAGGGTGGCGAGATTAAGGCTGAGGTATTTCAGCACCAAATCGCTTGCAATGTAATTCCTCATATCGGCTCCTTTGGAGATAATGGATATACTACAGAGGAAATGAAGATGCAAAATGAGGGCAGAAAAATCCTTCACTTGCCTGAGCTTAATGTAACATGCACATGTGTTCGTGTTCCTGTTGTTCGCTCCCACTCTATCTCTGTAACTGTTGTAACTGAAAAGCCACTTACCCCTGAGGCTGTTGCTGAGGCTGTTGCTAACGAAAAGGGCTGTAAGCTTTATGATGATGGTGCAAACAAGATGTATCCTATGCCTATCGTTACAAGTGACCAAGACCTTGTTTTTGTTGGTAGAATCCGTAAGGACCTTATCTGTGAAAACGGTATTACACTTTGGTGCTGTGGCGACCAGGTGAGAAAGGGTGCAGCGACTAATGCTGTACAGATTGCCGAGCTCTTCACAAAATAAAAGAGACTTGATATAAGGTGTAGGACAAAAGGCAAAATCAACACCAAGCGCTTGCTTTGTACTATAATATAGTAAATTTTATAGGTTGAGATTTGCCAAAAAGCAAATCTCTTCTTTTTTATCATATTG
>JAGALI010000101.1 GCA_017625275.1 Clostridia bacterium | reverse complement strand
ACAGTCGAAGCGCTTATGCATGATGGTAAGGCACTTCAGGGTGGTACATCTCATAACTTTGGAGACGGCTTTGCCAAGGCATTTGACATTCAGTATCTTGATAAGGATAACACATTAAAATATTGTCATCAGACCTCTTGGGGAGTATCTACAAGAATTATCGGTGCAATAATCATGACACACGGTGATGATAATGGACTTGTGCTGCCACCATCAGTAGCACCGATACAGGTTGTTGTAATTCCTTGTGCTCAGCATAAGCCTGGCGTTATTGAAAAGGCAACGGAGGTTTATGAAAAGGTAAGTAAATTTGCCAGAGCAAAAATTGATGTTTCTGATAACTCACCTGGCTGGAAATATGCTGAATACGAGATGAAGGGCGTTCCTGTTCGTCTTGAAATCGGTCCTCGTGATATTGAGGCAAATCAATGTGTGCTTGTTCGTCGTGATACAAGAGAAAAGAAAATCGTGGCTCTTGATAACCTTGAGGCAGAAATATTAGCACTTCTTACTGATATTACAAAGGGTCTTTACGAAAAGGCATCTCAAAACAGAGCAAACAGAACCTATACAGAAACAGAGCTTGATAGCTTTATTAATACAGCAAAAACAAAGGCTGGCTATATAAGGGCACATTGGTGTGGCGATCTTGATTGCGAGCTTAAGCTTAAGGAGCTTGCCGATGTAACCTCTCGTTGTATGCCATTTGGCGAGCAGGATGATGAGGGCACATGCATTTGCTGTGGTAAGAAGACAAACAAACTAGTTTATTGGGGCAAGGCATACTAAAAATTATTGCGTTTGTGACATTTATGTTGATTATTTAATAATTTTTATGTAAAAAAGCAAAAAAATAGCAAAAACATCTTGCTTTTTTGTATAAGATTATGATATAATGTTTTTGGCGAAATATGCAAATTGGAAAATTTATCAGGAGGTACAGAAATTTGAAAAGAATTTTCGCACTTATTTTGGTGTTATTGATGCTTTTCCCAATGGTTATGAGCTGTAAGAGAGAAGAGCCAGAAGACCCATCTTCATCAAGCTCTAGCGAAGAACCATCAAGCTCAACACCAGTTGCCACAGGTCCTACTCCTCCAATTCAGCACGGCTTTACCTCAAAGGAAAGCATAATGACTGACTGGAGTGGTAAAACTCTTAACGTTCTCGTTACTAGATACGGTGCATCAGCTAACTATCCTTGGGGACAGGTTGAGCTTTGTGCTAGCTCATTTGGTGAGGGCGTAGGTCAAGCCTTTGATGAGCGTCAAGCTCTTATTAAGGATCAATACGGAGTAGATGTTAAATGGGTACCAGCTATTGCTAACCAATCAGTTAGTGGAGACCTTGCATCAGCAGAAATCTCTGGTGGAACAACTACATTTGAAATCGCAATTCCTCGTGTACATGAAGTACAAACACTTGTATCAAGCGTGTATAACATGCACGAAAGTGACTATCTTGACTTTACACACGACTATTTCAGCATGTCTGCATATGAGTCGTTCACAGTAAGTGGATATACACTTTTTGCAGCAGGCGGACACGACTTTGCTGATGAGCAGTCATCATACACAATGCTCTTCAACAAGGATATGCTTGCTGAAAAAACACCTGCAAATCTTTATGACACAATTAAAGATGGCACATGGACATATGAGGCTCTTACATCAATTTCAACCCTCGTTAGCAAGGATACTAACAATGATGGTTATGGTGATGAGGATATCTACGGCTTTGGTACAAAGAGTGTAACAATGTATTATTACTATTTCGGCGTATTTGAAGCAGACGTAGACCCAGATACAGGTATGTATCGTTTCGCTCTTGATCTTGATATAGACAAGACTGAGCAGGTTATTTCTCTTATGAAGGCTGCTAAGAGCGCAACATGGGCACGTGTTTCTGGTTGGGGCGGACACTATGGCTCTGCAATGCATGATGCTTTTGCAGAGGGCAGATTGCTCTTCTTTAACGACGTAACACAAAAGATTCAAGAAATCTGTGCTAGCTACGAGCTTGAATTTGCTCTTGGCGTTGCTCCATTCCCAAAACTCAATGCTGAGCAAGAGGATTACATAGTTCCTGTTAACAAGGAGCAAATCACAGTTATCTGTATTCCAAAGGTAACTCAAGACAGACAAATGTCTGAATACTTCCTTGATGTTCTTTCATGGACTGGTAAGGATTACACTGTAAAGGCTTATTACGACATTATCGAGGGCTCACTTGACCCAGAAACATCAGCAGATGATATGGCAATCATTGAGGAGCATGTATTCGGTAATATTGCATATGATATAGGTGAAATCACTTGTGGTTCTGGTACATCCTTGGCAGGTCACATTAAGGATGCTACACTTGGTGATAGTAACTTTACAACACTTATTCAGGAAGAAGGCGCACTTCTTATAGATACTGTTCAAGGCTGGAACAGTTCATGGGGCGCTTACACTGATGAGGATTAATTAAATTAAAAATCACCGATGCAAATCGGTGATTTTTTTATTTAAAGCTTTCGTTTCAAACAAAAAGCGTGCATTTAGTAGCACGCTTTTTATTTTTTGATTAAGCCTTTGGCTCGGTGAATTTTTTAACAAATGGAATAAGCATTCCACCAAGAGCATTACCGATAATAACTATTATAATAAATAGTAGATATTTGAATGAAAACGCTCTTGCAGCAGCTAAATAAAACATGTCTGCAATGGAGTGCTCAAAGCCACAGAGAATAAATACAGGAACGCAGAAGACAACACCAGCAATTGACTTGTGAAGCTTGTAGATATGTACAGCTGTATACATAAGGATTCCACACATAAATGCGAGGAAGAATACACCAGCAAGATTCAAATCAAGCTTTTTCTCACACATGCTAGCTGCATATTTTTGAACACTTGGCAAAGCATAGCTTACAAAAACGCCAAATACAGTAGCTCCAATGAAATTGCCACCAAGACCACACAAAAGTGATAAAATGGCTGTTTTAGAGTGGTCCTCAACCATGTAGCCAACCTTTCCAGTGAAAAGGAACATACCAAGCATACAGATTGATAATAGTGCAACAGCAAAAAGAATTGCACCCTCAATTTTGTTTCCACCACTCGCTAAGGAAACAAAAACCGTTCCGCCGATAGAGATGAAAACTCCGGCAAGAAGCGAATTTAAAAATGCGTTTTTCAAATTATTTTCCTCCTGACTGATTGGCAAAACGCGCCCGTTTTCCAATCAAAGATATATAGTGAATATATTGTATCATAAAAAATGCTTAAATTCAACACAAAATATATAAAGATATTGAAAATTATAGTAAATTATGTTAAAATTTAAATGTAAATAATATATTATTCTAAGGAGAATTTTATGGCAATTATTAGAAATAATACAGATAACACCTTCACTCTTGTTACCAAGAATACAATGTATCAAATGAAGGTTGATGATAGAGGTGTTTTATTACATACCTATTATGGCAAAAAAATGGATTATATGGATATGTATTATTATGTAGCACCAATTGATAGTGCTGCCTTTTCACCGTATCCTGTAAATGATAAAACTAACGATTGTTATTCTTATAATCATCTTTCTCAGGAAATAAGCACATCAGGCGTTGGTGATTTTCGCTTAAGCGCAATCGGACTTCGCAATAGTGATGGCTCATATGGTTGTGAGCCAAGATTTGTAAGCGCTGAAATCAAGGATGGAAAGTACTCCCTTAATGGACTTCCAGCATTTTATGGAGAAGAGGCTCAAACTCTTATAGTAACTCTTAAGGACACAGTTCACGATATATATTTCCATCTTTATTATGGCGTTTTTGAGGAATATGACCTTATCACAAGAAGCATCGTTATTGAAAACAAAACAAATGCTACAATAAAGCTTGAAAAGGCGCTTTCTCTTAGCCTTGATATGCCATATGGGGAATATGATATGCTTTATTTCCATGGTAGACATACAAGAGAAAGAATGCTTGAAAAGACCAAAATCGGACACGCAAGAACAACCGTTTGTAGCATGCGTGGTGCATCCTCTCATATGCATAACCCCTTTGTTGTGATTGCTGATAAAACCACTACTGAGGATTTTGGAAGCGCATGGGGAATTGCACTTGTATATAGTGGAAACTTTGAAATTTCAGCAGAGAAGAACCTACAAGAGAAGACTCGAGTAGTAGCAGGAATTAATTCTGAAAACTTTAATTTTGAGGTTTGCGCTGGAGATAGCTTTACAGCTCCCGAGGTTGCCATGGTGTATAGCGCACAAGGCTATGCAAGCATGTCAAATTGCTTCCATAAGGCAATAAGAAATAATCTTTGTCGTGGTAAGTTTAAAAATGCACAGCGCCCAGTTCTTATAAACAACCGGGAGGGAACATATTTTGATTTCAATGCAGATAAGCTTGTTTCTATGGCTCATGAGGCAGCTAAAATGGGCGTTGAGCTCTTTGTAATGGATGATGGCTGGTTTGGCAAGCGTGATAATGATAGATGCGCACTTGGAGACTGGATACCTAATGAGAAAAAGCTACAGGGTACACTAAAATCTCTT
>JAGALI010000100.1 GCA_017625275.1 Clostridia bacterium | reverse complement strand
TAGTCGCCAGATGCCCTACGCTTCAAAATTTCATCATATGCCTCGTTAATCTCCTTCATTCTGCTCTCGGCATAGTCCTTCATTGGGCCCTCATTTTTATCAGGATGATATTTTTGAGCAAGCGCCTTGTACGCTTTCTTTACTTCCTCGTTAGATGCGCTTGGTAGTATGCCAAGCACCTTGTATGGATCTGTCATTTTATTCCTCCGTAAATCGGTTATAATCACAATGCTATTTTAACACAAAAATTTTCGCGTGTAAATAGTTTTCACACAGATTTCACATTACTTGTCGCCGTCAGATGCCAAAAGAAGCGTCTCTGTCTGCTTTACCATTCCCTTGTAGGTGGTGTTTTTCAAAACACCCTCTACATCGCGATGATGAGAGAAATCAAGCATCTCAAGAGCCTTACTAAGCTCACTAAGCTCAAGCATAAGGGCTATTCTTATCATATCCTTATCCTCTTTACATGGGCTTTTTCCAAAGGCATTAATTATCGGATTAAAAGAGCCTGTTTTAGCATCATCGGAAATATCATCAAGCGCGTCTATTATGTATATCCATTTTCCAAGATGATAGCCAATTTTTGCACACACCTCAGCCTCTTTTCCCTCAAGTCCATATGATGCAACAGCACTTAGCAGATCACCAAAAACACCAGCCACAGCATCAACAGAATCGGTATTTTCTCTTTCGTAATCAGAAAGCTTATCTATGCATTCCTGTAGCCTTTGCTCAAGTGGGCGCAAGGACTTGTCTGTTTTCTTAAAGAAAATCGACACAAGGGTCGCCATTTTCGCAAAAAATTTCTTTACTCCCTTGGAGTCCCTTACATTGTCCTTAAGCTTTAATTTTGTCAGCATAACGCTGGCTTTAGCACAATATTCAAGCGACTCATCCATCTCGAGCATTGGTCTTCTCTTTAGGGGGTGGGCGATACAACGACGCATTTTTATCTCGCCTGTGCGTCCCTCTGCCACCTTTCGAAGCAACACAAGAAAAACGAAATCATAGTTAAGGGTCATTTTAGAGATACAGCCTGTACGCTTCCCCATCGTGCGACAAAGCCCACAATAGGTTGCCTTATAAAGCTCGTATTCCTTGACCAAAAGCTCTGGTATTTGTGGCTTTACATATCCAAACATAGCTATACCTCCTTCTTTTCTATATATAATATCATTTTTGGCTTACTTTTGCAATAGTATTTATTAAAAAGAGGGGCCTTACCCCTCTTTAATATTCAAAGCCAAACGCCTCTGACGCAATCTCAAGTAGCTTGAATTTGATTTCATATTCGCCACTTTTTCCTGTTATCATATAATATTGCTCCTTTGTAAGCCCTACGCTTACAAGCTCCTCGCTATCATATTCTATCGCCTGCACCGTGCACATCGGTGGGAAAAGCACGCACCACCAGTTATTTCCCTGCGCCTCGCCTATCAGCACACGCACAGAGGTATAGACTCCAGCAGGCAACGAAAAGCCCTGATAGCTCCTCTCTGGATATTCCTCCTCGCCAATTTCGATGGATACTGTGTCGTTTATTCCCTCGTCCTGAAGAGTGGCTATGGCTATTTCCTCTAATCTTTCCTTGCTTGATGAGATTTGGACTAACGCCTCCTCCTTGGAGCTCGAATTATAGGTGCCTATCTCCTCTAGTAGGGCATCTCTTACCTTGAGCTTCGCCTCCTGGTCTGCCTCGGTATTTGAATTGGCAAGAACATGGAGTCGTATAGTCGAATTATAAACCTCACATTCCTCTGCTGTAGGTATCAAGCTCCATATGAACAAAAATGCAGCTATGCTAACAAATAATGTAATTGTGCTTCTTTTGAAAATGAATTTTTTTATTTTCTCTAGCTTTAATTTCATAAGAAAAAACCTCCGTAACGAGGTAAGTATACCCAAATCACGAAGGCTTTATTCACTATTTAATTAAAACTCTACCTCGTTGTCTCCGAAGCCTGATTCCTCAACAGCTGGGGCATCAACCTT
>JAGALI010000099.1 GCA_017625275.1 Clostridia bacterium | reverse complement strand
TCATAAAAGCGCTTGAAAAAGCATCTATAAAATATCGCTGATATGGTAATCCACAAAAAAAGCGCAATAACACACAAAAGGGTTATTCCCCACCAGCTATGTGTAATGGTATGTATAATTTGTTCCATTAATTGAAGCATCCTTTAATTATATCAATTATATAATCCTGTTCTTGCTCGGTCATTTTTATATCCGATGGTAAGCAAAGTCCTTTTTCAAAGACCTTTTCATCAAATGGCTTATCGTAAGCTGTTATAAAATCATTGCTTTTAAATACTGGTTGCATATGCATAGGCTTCCAAATTGGGCGCGCCTCAACATTATTCTCTGCAAGCTTATTCATTATGTCGAGAGGATTTACGCTACAATTCTCGTCAACCAAAAGGCAGGAGAGCCAAAAATTAGGCTTAGTGTAATCAAGATAAGGATTCATTTTTACAGGTAGGCTTGCAAATGCCTCCTTGTATCTGTTATAAATTTTCTCCTTAAGCTCACGATGCTCATCAAGATGCAAAAGCTGACCCCTACCAATGCCTGCAACTACATTAGACATACGATAGTTATAGCCTACCTCCTCGTGCTGATACCACGGTGCGTTTTCTCTTGACTGAGTAGCCCAGAAAAACGCCTTTTTTCTTGACGCCTCATTCTCAGTAATAAGCATGCCTCCACCAGAGGTGGTTATAATTTTATTTCCATTAAAGCTGATTGCGTTATACTTGCCAAAGGTTCCTGTTTGGCGTCCTTTATATGTAGCAGAAAGCGATTCTGCAGCATCCTCAATCATAATAGCGTTATGTCTTTTGCACACCTCAAGAAGCTCATCAAGCTTTGCAGGAGTGCCATAGAGGTGAGCCATTACAACCGCCTTGGCATTAGGATATTTTTGAAATGCCTTTTCAAGGGCAACTGGGTCCATGTTCCATGTATCAGGCTCAGAGTCAACAAAAACCTGTATTCCACCCTCGTATGAAACAGGGTTAACAGTTGCGGCAAAGGTCATATCGCTACAAAGCACAACATCTCCCCTCTGAACTCCTGCTAGCTTCACAGCGAGATGAAGTGCAGAGGTTCCTGAGCAAAGTGCCAAGGTGTAAAATTTTTCCTTAATATTTTGACAAAGATATGAATCCATTTCCTTTTCAAAATTATCACAGTTAAAGCCAAGTGGTGCTATCCAGTTTTTATCAAAGGCTTCCTTGACATACTCCATCTCCTCGCCATGCATTGTTGGTGAGGAAAGCAAAATTCTTTTTTTCATAGCTATTCCGTTTCTATAAATATTTTACGCACATAATAATGCATTATATATAATATCATAAAATATACGTGTGTGTCAAGGCTCAAATTGTTACATTTATGTTAACTATAAAAGAGACGGCGTGTAACCGTCTCTTTTTACATGAGTGGAGAAAATATCTTGATAAACGAACGGAAAAGGCGTTGAAGCGGTCGTGCCTTTGCCATTTCCTTGGAAATTAGCTCACATTTTTCAAGTGTAGCTTCAATATCTGTCTTGATATCCTTTATGCAATCACATTTATACATCCACACTCCGTTTTCAAAATGGTGCACAAGGCTTCTATAATCAAGATTAACAGTACCAATTATTGCATATTTATCATCTGAAATATAGCTTTTTGCATGAATAAAGCCTGGAGTGTATTCATAAATTTGCACACCTGTGTCGATAAAGCGCTGATAATGTGCCCTTGTCATTGAAAATACAAATTTCTTATCTGGTATATGAGGAGTAATTATTTTCACATCTACACCTCTTATAGCTGTGTTCTCTATTGCTTGGCAAAGCTCATTATCTATTATGAGGTATGGTGTGGTTATATAAACATATTTTGTAGCAGTATTCAGCATGTTTAAAATTGCAGTTTTAGCAACCCTAC
>JAGALI010000015.1 GCA_017625275.1 Clostridia bacterium | reverse complement strand
GGGTGCTTTTATTTTTGTTTAATTATTTTTCTTTGTATAAGGAGTTTTTATGAAAGAGCTTGCTAAAACCTATTCACCCTCTGAATTTGAGGAAAGAATTTATAAGGATTGGTGCGACAAGGGATATTTTACCCCTGTTATCGACCATTCTAAGCCTCACTTCTCTATTGTTATTCCACCACCAAATATTACAGGTCAGCTCCATATGGGACATGCCCTTGACAATACCCTTCAGGACATTCTTATAAGATACAAAAGAATGAGTGGCTATTCAACTCTATGGCTACCTGGCACAGACCACGCATCAATCGCAACTGAAGCAAAAATAGTTGAGGCAATGCGTAAGGAAGGTGTAACTAAGGACGATATCGGCAGAGATGGATTCTTAGAGCGCGCTTGGGCTTGGAAGGACCAATACGGTGGAAGAATTATTTCTCAACTTAAAAAGCTAGGCTCATCCTGTGACTGGTCAAGAGAAAGATTTACCCTTGACGAGGGTTGCTCTGATGCTGTAAAGGAAGTATTTGTACGTCTTTACAACAAGGGACTTATCTATCGTGGCGAAAGAATCATAAACTGGTGTCCTCATTGTCTTACATCAATTTCTGATGCTGAGGTTGAGTACGAGGAGCAGGCTGGCCACTTCTGGCACATCAAGTACCCCTTCAAGGATGGAGATGGATATCTTGAGTTTGCTACAACTCGTCCCGAAACTATGCTTGGTGATACTGCTGTTGCTGTTAATCCAAAGGATGAAAGATATAAGGACCTTATTGGAAAGACACTTATCATTCCTCTTGTAAATCGTGAAATTCCTGTTATTGCAGATGAATATGTTGAGATGGACTTCGGTACAGGTGTTGTTAAAATCACCCCTGCGCACGACCATAATGACTTTGAGGTTGGCCGTCGTCACAATCTTCCTATTATCAATGTAATGACTGATGACGCTAAAATTACTGAGGACTACCCTGCTTATGCTGGCATGGACCGCTTCGAGGCGCGCAAGGCAATTGTTGCTGACCTTGAAAGGCTTGGCTACCTTATAAGAGTTGAGGATTATGCACATAATGTTGGCACCTGCTACCGCTGTGGCACAACTGTTGAGCCTAGAGTTTCTATGCAATGGTTTGTTAAAATGGAGCCTCTTGCAAAGCCTGCTATTGATGCTGTAAGAAATGGTGACATCAGATTCGTTCCTGAGCGCTTTGACAAGAATTACTTCCACTGGATGGAAAACATCCGTGACTGGTGTATTTCTCGTCAGCTTTGGTGGGGACATAGAATTCCTGCATTCTACTGCGACGATTGTGGTGAGGTTGTTGTAACAAAGAATGGAGAGGCTACATGTCCTAAGTGTGGAAAGGCTATGCGTCAGGACCCAGATACTCTTGATACATGGTTCTCAAGTGCCCTTTGGCCCTTCTCTACTCTTGGCTGGCCAAATGATACTGAGGATCTTAGATATTTCTATCCTACAAACACGCTAGTTACTGGCTATGACATTATCACCTTCTGGGTATCAAGAATGATATTCTCTGGTCTTGAATATATGGGAGAAAAGCCATTTGACACGGTGCTTATTCACGGACTTGTTCGTGATGCGCTGGGAAGAAAGATGTCAAAATCCCTCGGAAATGGTATTGACCCACTTCTCATTATTGAAAAATATGGTGCTGATGCACTTCGCTTCGCGCTTGCTACTGGTAACTCTCCAGGAAATGACATGCGCTTCTCTGATGAAAAGATTGAGAGTGCGCGTAATTTTGTAAACAAGCTTTGGAACGCATCAAGATTTGTTATGATGAATATTGACATTGACAAGGTTGAGCTTCCAAGCGCTGACAAGCTTGGACTTGCTGACAAGTGGATTCTTAGCAAGCTTAATGCGCTTATTAAGACTGTTCGCACTCAGCTTGATGCTTATGAGCTTGGCATTGCGCTCGATGAGCTTTACAAGTTTGTTTGGGATGTGTTCTGTAGCTGGTATATTGAGCTTTCAAAGCCTGCATTTATGGCTAAGGGCACTGAGCAAAACAAGGTGTCTCAAAATGTTATCATTTATGTTCTTGAAAGCATTTTAAAGCTACTTCACCCATTCATTCCATTTATTACTGAGGAAATTTACCAATCCTTGCCTCATTTTGAGGATTGCGAAAGCATTATGATTTCAAGCTATCCTGAGGTAAATGATGCATTTGATTTTGCTAGCGAATGCGAGGATATGGAAAGAATTATCGCGCTTATTGATGCGATAAGAGCTAGACGCAGTGAAATGAATGTTCCACCATCAAGAAAGGCAAAGATTTATATTGCTACTCAGTATAAGGCGTCCTTCGGTGAACACACCCACGACTTTTTCAAGGCTCTTGCCTCTGCATCAGAGGTTGAGCTGGTAGACGAGTATAATGGAGACAATGCCGTTCAAATTATCACCCACGCAGGAACTGTTTACATTCCTATGGCTGATATGGTTGACACCGAAAAGGAAAAGGCGCGTCTAAATGGTGAGCTTACAAAGGTACAGGGCGAGATTGACCGTCTTGTTAAAAAGCTTTCTAATGAGGAATTTGTAAGCAAGGCACCTGAAAAGGTTGTTCTTCTAGAAAGAGAAAAGCTTGCAAGGTATGAAAGCACAAAGCAGGGTATTCTCGATGCTCTAAAGGCTCTATAAAATTTAAAGTCCCAACTTAAGTTGGGACTTTTTTATTTAAAATTTTATTTTTTATTGTATTTATATTCTTATTGTGATACAATAAGAGCATATTAAATTCAAGGGGGGATTTTATGCGCGAAAAAAGCAAAAAGGGTCTTAAAATAACGCTTATCGTTTTGGGCGCTATTGCGCTTATCATCGGCGCTTATTTTCTTGTGCGCTTTATTATGCTCAAGTCTATACGCGACACTGGTCTTCCCCAAATTAACATTTCAACAGGTGGCGCTAGCATAACCTCAAACGAGCTTTATGTTGATTGTCTAGTAAGCCTTACCTGTGAGGGTGAGTCATTTTCCTTTTCCGATACAGAGGCAGGAATTAGGCTACGTGGAAATGACACAAGGCTATTTTATCCCAAGAAGCCTTATCGTATAAAATTCGACGAAAAGACCTCTCTATTTGGTCATCCCGAAAACAAAAGCTGGGTGCTTCTTGCGCTTTACAATGATTTTTCACTTATAAAGGACCATCTTGCGTTTTCCTTGGCTGACAGAATTATGGGAGAGGATTTTGTTCCTGCACATCATTATGTAGACCTTTATATTGATGGAAAATATCAGGGAATTTATCTTCTTACCGATCAGGTTAACGAAAAAGAGGGGCGACTTGATGTAGAATACAGCTTTGACGAAAATGATACCGAGGTGCCATTTTTTGTGGAGCTTGACCACCGTGCGCCTGAGGAAGGCATTGAAGGGGTTGATTGGTTCTCTATCGGCACAAAATACTATGCAATTAAATATCCAAACGCAGAGGAAAGATACACAGACGAGCAATTTTTATATATTAAAGGTTATATTGAGACTGTTGATGCCCTAACAAAAAGGCCTGATGTAAAAATTTCCGAGCTTGAGGAATATATTGACATAGATAGCTTTATAAATTATTATATAGTTCAAGAAACAATGGCTCAGCTAGAGATAAACTGGAAATCGGTTTATATGAGCAAATCAATAGATGGGAAGCTAAAAATGGGACCTGTTTGGGATTTTGACTGGTCTGTTACTGGCCCTTCTATTGGCAAAAATCGCAATGTCGGAAAAGATAGGCTTGAGGAATTTCGATGCGTTGACCACTGGTTTGCTTATTTATATAACAATTCTCCCGAAATAAGAGTCGCCTTTGCTAACCGTTGGGCTGAGGTAAGGGACGATATTCTTGAGGTGATTACCGAGGTTGAGGGTCAAAAGCAAGACCTTTGGCGTGGAGCTAAGAAAAACCATTTGCGCTGGTATTGGTATGCGCCTATTGGCTTATTTAGCTCTCATTTCGATGAGGTTATTTCGTGGTGTAAGGAGCGCGTTAAGTGGCTTGATACACAATTCTGTTAATTGGAGATAAATATATGGTAAAGACTCACTATTCCAAAAGGGGAATAGTTTTAATGTGCACAGTCGCATATTTTGCAAGCTATTTTTCAAGAAAGACCTTTGCTGCTGTAATGGTTGATATGCTCAAAAATGGCGTTGTGGAGCGCGACATTGCTGGAATTATAGGCACTGCCCTGTTTGTTTTCTATGGTTTAGGTCAGCTAATTAGTGGATATCTTGGTGATAGGCTACCACCTAAATATCTTATGTTTTCTGGTCTTATGGTATCTGCCGTCTGCAACCTTCTAATGCCTGTTTTGTCAAATCAATATCTTATGATACCTATTTGGGCAATTAATGGCTTTGCACAGGCGCTTTTATGGCCACCTATTGTTCGCATTTTGGCTGAAAATTTAAGTCACGAAAGGTATGTTACAGCAAATGTTGTTGTCACATGTGGAGCGCATGTATCAACTATTGTTCTGTATTTATATGCGCCTATTTGTATCAACCTTATGTCATGGAAGGCTGTTTTCTTTACCTCCACCATCTTTTGCGTTGTAGTTGGTGCAATCTTCCTCCTTGCCATGTGCCTTGTTTTAAAGGATACTGAGCAGGGTGAGGAGGGCATGCCCACAGCCAAGCACGAGGTGCAGAAAATACCAATGATTAAAACCTTTTCGCACTCTGGTGTGCTTCTAATATTTATTTGCATTATTGCAATGGGCTTTATGCGTGATGGTATTGAATCATGGCTTCCTACGCTTTATAGTGAAGCTTTTGGCAGAGATAGTGCTGAATCTATTTTAGTTTCTGTCTTGCTTCCTGTGTTCGCTATTATAAGCATTTTTGTTGTAAGGATTATTCACAAGGGTAGAGTTTTCAACAACGAGGCACGAGGCTCGTTTATTCTATTCGCTATATCTGTTGTGCTTTGCATTCCTCTTGCAATACTTATAGGCTTTGAAAGTCCTATCTGCAGAGTAATTTG
>JAGALI010000098.1 GCA_017625275.1 Clostridia bacterium | reverse complement strand
ATTTATCTGAGAGGTTTTAGTCTCTGCTCCACCCGCAACCTTATCATAAAATTCTCTAGGTGTTGTGGTTTCGAACATATCGTCAATATGCTCCTCGCCATCAATATAATACTTGAAGTTCAAAAACTTAATATCTCTTTCTTTAACCTGTTCAAGATTCAAATCCATAGTAGAGCAAGCACTCAATACAAAATTTCTCATTTTATCGGATTCCTTTCAATTCGATTTATCAATGTCAAGCCTAAGCTGTCACACTCTTGATGTTATTTTATCAAAAATCAATCGTTTTGTCCACACTTATATAATATTTTTATTCTCTATAGATTTAAATATAAAAATAGAGTCAAAAAAATCCACTCTACGAATGGTAGAGTGGGTGTATGTGTGCATTATTTGTCGTTTTTCTTCGATTTTTTTTGAATTTTTTCTATGGCTGTAATAAGGATAGGATTATTCTTTTGACTCATTCTGATATTTATTTTTACGCCAAAGCTCAAGAATACAATGACTTGAACAGGTATTCCAAGCAAGAATAGCATCCATGTTCCATAATTTCCTAAAGCAAAATATATCGTAAGAAGTGTTGTCCAAACAAGCATCGAAATAAATAAAAACACTCCAAACGTCCTATGCCAAGCACCAGAGCATGCTATGCCAGCAATTGCAATAGCAGGTAACGCATAAATAAATATTTGCCATATATATTTATCAAGAGTTACTGCGATAATCACAAAAACGAAAAGAGCAATACACATAATAGCGCTCATCACTATATTCATAACAAGCGTTCTGCCTCTTGTATTTATTGGCTTCTTCTCTATTTTTTTATCCTGCTCAGAGTGCTCGGTTAGCATATAATCAACCGTTACCCCAAACAATTCAGACATGCTTTTCAAAACATAAACATCGGGCATTCCGTCAGCTCTTTCCCATTTGGAAATTGCTTTATCAGAATAATTTATTTGTTCTCCAAGCTCATACTGAGTCATATGAGCAGTAGTTCTTAAATAAAATATATTTTGTGCAACTATTTCTTTTAAGTCCTTCTCTAACACGTTTTGCCCCCTTAACTTTAAGTATATATAGTCTATAATCTATTATGAGTATAACATATTTTTAAAGCATAGTCAAGAGAAAACATTTTTTCTTGACAAATCAACAAAAACGACCCATTATATAACAAAAAAGCAAGGATGATCCTTGCTTTTTTATTCAGTTAAGAGTTACATCCACGCCCAAAACATTGGCAAGAGAATCTAATTTTTTCCTAAGCTCTTCATTATCCCCAACCCCTTGGTTGTTAGAATAATAATCCTCTATTGCTGTTTTAGCACTTTCCTTATCGGAATCGGTAAGTCCTCCAGAAATGTTATATGGATTCTCAACTTTATTTCCATTTTCATCTACTGATGAATCTTGAATCGCAGATGAAATGATTTCAGACTCAACTACAGTTTCAACGAAATCACTAGCAGACATATTTGACTTCGAATAATCAGACTCGTCATCAGCAAAGAGGTTATCTGCTTCGTTATTTGTGGCACCTTTTACAACATTGATAAGGTTACCTACTGCTTCAATTTCAGATTGTAGCTCTTCATCAGTAAATTCTTTATCATTGTTAGCAATTTGAGTAATAACAGAATCAAGAGTATTGGACATTGATTCGGATTGCGATTTGTTCATTCCAAACTGAGTCATAACCTCTGTGGTAAGTGTCTCTTTAATGATTTTTGCACTATCCTCATCTACATTTTCAAGTATATGCTTGATTGCCTCTTCTCTATCCTGACCCTTTGTCGCATAGATTATAATTGCGATTTCTTGCCTTGCCACAAGAACAGATTCCATGCTAGCATTATTTCGATTTATCATCGATTCGGCAAATTCTGGAGTCATAAAGGCGAATTGAGAAGCGCCCTCTGATCTCAACAATGCTGTCAAAAGGAAATTATAAGAATCCCCTAAGAACAAGCTTTTTTCAGTCTTGTCAAGAGCCTTGCCCAAAGAACGAACATCTGTTTGAATAAGGAATTTTGTATTGTCCGTTTCATTCATATCAACGGTTGCATAAAAGTTGGAAAAATCATTTAATATACTTGCAACAAGCTTTCCTTCCTCATAAACCTGATCAACCGTCAAATTATCCATAACTATTTGCTCAGGTGGAAGAAAATCAGTACCATTAACCTCATTGTAAATTCTGTATAAATAATTTTCAAATGCGTTCAAAAGATCTCCGGCGAGGGGACGAGCCTTGTCATTGTTATAAAGCTCAACAAATATTTGACCCATAAATTCTTCATTTTTAGGAATATTTATTGGAGTGCTATTTGCAATTTCAACAAAAGCGCCCTGCTCTATACATATGTTGGCTATATTTCCAAACATGTGTATATCTTTTTTAACGGTTTCCTCTGTTGTTTGTGCAAACAAATTAAGAATTTTATCAAGAGTTGGCTCGTAGTAATCGCCAACGATCACCTTAGGAACGCCAAAGACCTCTCCACCCTCTAACCATGTTTTAGAGGAATACGATAACAAGCCAGAAATTATTGATGGTGCCACCGTGGTTTGATCAAGAGAATTTGTAATATTGTTTATTGCTTGTGTTTGAACATCTCCGTATTCAGCCATTGGAACCTTTAAAAGTGCCACAGCCTCGTAATAAACATTGGATATCACATCAATTTCAGTATAAAGTGAAACCTTTGTTCCCTCAACCTTTGTGCTTGTAAGACTATCGAAAATCCATTTTCCACCGCAGGTGTGAATTATTTTACAAACCCCATCATTAGCCAACGGAGCAATAACATCGTTTCTAAGCTGTAAACAGCTTTCACCAAGAGATTCTATTGTTTGAGCCATATTATTTTCGACCAAAGCAGGTGGAGTCTCTTGCTCAGAATCGTCTGGAGTAGCCTCTATTTGCTCGTCAGACATAACCTCCACTACAACATTTGATGAAGGAATTTCTCTTGACGACGCCTCTCCAATGCCTAACATAAAATCGTCAGCAATTGTTATATATCCTATCAATGGAATAATAAAGGCTACAAATGATATTAGCTTTACAAGCACACCAACAGCTGCACCTGCAGGACGATTACCTCCACGATATGTTTCGCCACCATTTTTTCCAAAAAGCGAGCGCTCTACAATAAAAGCAATAATCT
>JAGALI010000014.1 GCA_017625275.1 Clostridia bacterium | reverse complement strand
TATGGATTCATTGACATCTCTTAACTATCCTGCAGATGGTTTTTCGATTCTTTACGAATATGGACTTTTTAAGCAGAAAATCATTGATGGTAACCAAGTAGAGCTTCCTGATACTTGGATTCCTGATGGCGAGTGCTGGCTCGTTCCAAGAACTGATAAAAAGTTTAATGTTCGCTTTGGTGGACACATCAAGGAAGAGTGGATTAACGGACGTCTTGACCTCAAATATGAGAATTTTGAAGAGGTAGAAGCGATTCCATATGATATGATGGTTTCAGGTGCTGATGACGCTGTTAATAGATTGCGTCTTTGGAAGGCACACGATACAACTCGCTTTAATATGAATCTTTTCTCTCAAGGACAATATGTTAAGGCGATTGAGCAAACGACAAGCGCAGAGGTAATTTCTAAGGTTCTTTATCCATCTGATGACCATACCGAGGGTAAGCTTCTTAGATTGACTCAGCAGTATTTCCTTGTGTCAGCATCACTTCAAAGCATTATCAGCGATCATTTGGCGACATATGGCTCTCTTAATGGCTTTGCCGACAAGGTTTCTATTCATATAAATGATACTCATCCAGCGCTTTGTGTACCTGAGCTTATGAGAATTTTCATGGATATTTATAATTATTCTTGGGATGATGCATGGGAAATCGTTCTAAAAACTATTTCTTATACTAACCACACAGTAATGCCAGAGGCTCTTGAATGCTGGAACGAGGATTTGTTCAGCTTTAAGCTCCCTCGTATTCACATGATTGTAAAGGAAATAAATCGTCGTTTGTGTAACGATTTGTGGAAAATCTACCCAGGAGATTGGGACAGAATTTCAAAAATGGCTATTATTGCTTACTCACAGGTAAGAATGGCGAATTTGAGCGTTGTAGCGTCTCATACGGTTAATGGAGTATCAAAGCTTCACTCTGAAATTCTTAAAAAGACAGTATTCCACGATTTTTACAAGGCAACACCTGATAAATTTACTAATGTAACCAATGGTATTGCACATAGAAGATGGCTCTGCTATTCAAATCCAAAGCTCAGCTCACTTATTACTGAATGTATAGGTGATGGATTTGTAAAGAATCCAGAGGAGCTTGAAAAGCTTATGAAATTTGCTGATGACAAGACTGTTCATGAGCAGATGAAGGCTATAAAGGAAGAGAATAAGCTTGCATTTTCTAAATATTTGTTTAATAAATCTGGTAGAAATCTTGACACATCTTCAATCTTTGATGTTCAAGTAAAGAGAATGCATGAATATAAGCGTCAGCTTCTTAATGTTCTTAAGATTATTTACCATTATGTAGATATTGAGGAGCACCCTGAGAAGGAATTTACTCCAAGAACTTATATTTTTGGTGGTAAAGCTGCACCTGGTTACTATATGGCGAAGGATATTATTAAGCTTATTTGGAATCTTGGTGAGGATATTAAGAAGAATCCAAGAGTTAAGGATAAGCTTGCAGTAGTATATCTTGAGGATTACAATGTAAGCACTGCAGAGGTTCTTATGCCTGCGTCAGATATTAGTGAGCAAATTTCTCTTGCTGGTAAAGAGGCAAGTGGTACTGGCTGTATGAAGTTTATGATTAACGGCGCGCTTACAATTGGTACTCTTGATGGCGCAAATGTAGAAATGAAGGACGCTGTTGGAGATGAAAACATATTCATCTTTGGTCTTAACGCAAAAGAGGTTGATGAGCTTTGGGAAAAGGGCTACAGATCACTTGACTATTATGCTAATAGCGTTCGTATTAAAAAGGCTGTTGATAGGCTTAATAAGGGCTTTAACGGCGTTTCATTCTCAAACATTGCAAACTATCTTATTGGTGGATATGGTATTTCCGATCCATATATGTGCCTTGCAGACTTTGATTCCTATTATATCAAGTCAGAGGAAATTGTTGGTGCATATCAAAACAAGGAAAGATGGGGCAAAATGTCACTTGTTAATGTTGCAAAATCCGGATTTTTTGCTGCCGACCGTAGCATAAAGGAATATGCAGAGAACATTTGGCATCTTAAGGCTGTAAAATAATTTCTATGATTAGAGAAATCAAATACGAATCCGACAAAAAAATCGGTTATTTTAGTGCATTTCAATGCGATAAAACTATAAAATTCTCTCTCGAAATCCCACGCTCGCGTGGGATTTGTGAGGTTTTTATGCATTTATCGGCTGATGGTATTAACAGTCAATTTTATCAAAAAATACAGTTGAAATGGCGCGAAATGTGTGGCTCAAATGATATTTATGAGGCTGAAATAGACCTAAAAAGCGTAGGTGTAGGGCTTTATTATTATGAATATGAGCTTGTTTCGGGTGCTAAATCTGAATTTTTTGGAAAACCAGACCTGGAAGGGCGTCTTTATCGTTTGGAAAATCAGCACGATGGGCTTATTCAGCTTCTTATTTACGAGGAGCTAGGGAAGCACCCCAATTGGCTAAAGGGTGGTATAATGTACCATGTTTTTGTAGATAGATTTGCAAAAAGTGGTCGTTTTAAGAAAAAGGATGCTGCAATTATAAACGAGGATTGGTATAATGGTATACCACAATATCCCGAATATCCAGGTGCCGATGTGGATAATAATATGTTTTTTGGTGGAGACCTCTATGGTGTTATCGAAAAGCTTGACTATATAAAATCTCTTGGAGTTAATTGTATATATTTGAGCCCTATTTTTGATGCTTATTCAAATCACAAATATGATACTGCCGATTATATGAGCATTGACTCTATGTTTGGCGATGAGGAAACCTTTGAATTGCTAGTTAAAGAGGCAAAGGCAAAGGGAATAGAGATTATTCTAGATGGTGTTTTCAATCACACAGGAGCCGACAGCTTATATTTTAATAAATATGGAAGCTATTCGACCTTAGGCGCGTATCAATCAAAGGAATCTCCCTATTATGAGTGGTTTAATTTTAAGGAATATCCAAACAAGTACGAATGCTGGTGGGATGTTCAAATATTGCCTAGAGTAAAAAGCGACACTCCATCTTATAAAAGCTTCATTTTGGGTGATGGAGGTGTTATTGAAAAGTGGATGAAGAAGGGAATTGCTGGCTTTAGGCTTGATGTTGCAGATGAGCTTAGCGATGATTTTCTGAAAACCCTTAATAATAAGCTGAAGTCAATAAATCCAAACGGTATTGTTTATGGTGAGGTTTGGGAGGATGCCTCTAACAAAATAGCTTATGATAAGAGAAAGCGATATTTCCTTGGTAATGAGCTTGATTCTGTAATGAATT
>JAGALI010000097.1 GCA_017625275.1 Clostridia bacterium | reverse complement strand
CAAGCTCTGCTAAAATCTGCTTTATTTTTGAAGAATGAATTTTCAAGAATTCTGGCAATGTACCCATTCTATTGCTTGCAAGACGGTCTATTGCCATATAATCTCTGAGCAAATCTGCATCTATGCTGTCGAGCCTGCAAAGATATTCGTAGACAAGCAGGGACAGGCTATCAAGAGAACGTTCTTTTTCATTATTTTTAACAAATTCGCCCAACTCTGTGTAGATTTTAAAGGGATTTTCTGTGTTTTTATTTAGATATCTAGCTGTCCTTGTAAACCTTCCCGAGTTATAAAATCTATCAAAGAAATCCTCAGTTGTATGCATTTTTTCAAGCTCTTTTTTGGACAACCATTTTGTAGAAATAACCTCATAAGGTGGTGTAGACAAGCACTCGCAATAATCACTCATATTTTCTTTCAAATCCGAGCCATGTAACAGCTTCAAAAAGCCAAATTGAAGCATATGTGGCTCCAGCTCTAGTGCTCTATTAAAGCTATTCGCAAAGCTTTCATAATTTTCATAAGGTAGCCCTGCTATCAGGTCTATATGTATATGAATGTTCCCTAGCGCAATGAGCTTTTTTACATTTTCACAAATTCGCTGTGTTTGTGGCTTTCTGTTTATAGATATAAGAGTTTGCTCGTTAAATGATTGCAAGCCTATTTCCATTTGTATTGCACCGCACTCTGCTTTCGATAAAAGACTTATTGTTTCTTCGTCCAAAATATCGCCTTCCATTTCAAAGTGGAAGCAAGTGTTATGTGGGATTTCTTTCCCGTAATTATCGATGATAAAAGCAAAAAGCTCCTTTGCTCGCTTTCTATCTGCGTTAAAAGTTCTATCAATGAATTTTATTGTTTTAGCGCCACTTGTGGCTAGCAAAAGTATATTTTTCTTAGCCTCTTCAACATCAAAGAACCTTACACCACCACATCTTCCAGAAAGACAAAAGGCACAACGATACGGGCACCCTCTGCTCGTCTCGATATATGCAATCCTACCATTTAGAGATGTAAAATAATCCTCTGTGTATGGTGATGGTGGATTTTCATTTGATACATATGGTTCTTTTATGATTATTTTGTCACCGTTTCTATAGCAAAGTCCACCTATATTTTCGAGTGGTTTATCGCCACAGAGGTCTGCAAATGGCCTTTCTCCTTCGCCAGAAATTATGTAATCTACAACCGGATATTTTTCTAGTATTTCATGTGCATTGTAGCTAACCTCTGGACCACCTAAAACAATCCTCGAGGTGCGTGCCTTCTTGATTTCCTTGCAAAGCGCCAAAACTATTTCAATATTCCAAACATATGTGGAAAAACCGATAATATCAAATTCCTTTTCCATAATTTTGGACAAAATAACGTTTTTTTGTTCATTTATAGTAAGCTCTAAAACCTCACACTCAACATCTGGTTCATATTTTGTTATTGCAGCCTTTAGACACCATGGCGCAAGCGATGAGTGCACATACTTTGTATTTATAGCGCATATTAGCGTTTTCACCTAAATCACCTCATTCTTATTTTAACAAATCACACAGCCAAAATCAAGATTATAAATAGTTTATTTTAGCATAAATTGCGCATTTATACCTTGACAAATCTTTATTATAGTGATAAAATATTATCATCTATGATATTTTGAGAGGTATTGTATGTGGCCGATGACCGATTTACATTGTCATATGCTTTGCTCTGTCGACGATGGTGCAAGGAATGTCGAGCAAATGCAAAACATGCTCGACATTGCTTATAATGATGGCATTCGTGCAATATGCTTTACACCTCATTTCAAGATGCACCATTTTGATAGCGAAGAAAAAATCGTGGCTTACAATGACAGCATCAAGCAAAGCTTCTCTATTATATCCGACTATTCTGCCAATGCTTATCCGGATATGAAGCTTTTTCTTGGAAGCGAAATAATGTTTCACCACGATATTTATAATTCTGTAAAAAGCGGAAAATGCTCAAAAATAGGCAACTCATCGTATTATCTTGTCGAATTCATGCCTAGCACCCCTTTTTTTGAAATTAAAAACTCGTTATCGAATCTGGCACGCAAGGGTGTGCGGTTGATTTTAGCGCATGTTGAGCGTTATGAGGATTTGGCAAGAAATTATAAAAAATTAAAAGATCTAAAGGAGCTTGGTATTCTTCTTCAGGTTAATGCCTCCTCCATTGTAAGACTTAAGTTTGGAAAAAGCGCGAGATTTATTAAAAAGCTTTTCAAGGAAGCGCTTGTGGATATCATTGCCACTGACGCTCACGACGATAAGGACTTCTCTCCTCTTATGTCACATGCTGTTCAAATCATTTCACAAAAATATGGTGAAGGAATTGCAAAAAAGGTTTCCTGCATCAACCCAACCTCTATTTTAGAAAATAAAAACATTCACTAAGGAGCAAAAAATGGATTCTAAAAATTCTAAAGTAAAACAAGAAAACGATTTTGACATTAGAGATGTTGCAAACTATCTTTTAGGTAAACTATGGATTATCATCCTAGCTGTCGTTTGCTTTGCTGTATCAGCAATAATCGTAACTAGCATTGAGACACCAAAGTACACATCAAAATCCTCCATCTTCATTATAAACGCACAGGACAATACTGTTTCGTCACAGCAAATGGTAAGTGACTGGACCGTTGGTAAGCAGCTTGCTGTTACTAGCCCCAAGCTTGTAACAAAGGCCTTCTGCGAAGAGGTTGTTGCAAATCTAAATGCCGACCCTGAACATCCAAACAACATTTCTCTTAGTGATTTTTATGGTGATTTAAAGGTAGAATCTGACGAGGAAACCTGTATTGTTACATTCTATGTAACCACTTATGACCCAGCTCGTTCCGAATTAATAGCTAATGAGCTTGCAAATTCCTTCGGTGCTCACATTGAGGAATTTATGGCTACAGATACTATTAGAACAAAGCAGGTAGATTTTGCTGAGCAAAGCTCTAGACCATCTAATATACATACTACAAGAAATGCTCTCTTAGCTGGCCTTGTCGGTGCAATTCTTGCTTGTGCTGTTTTGGTTGTTATATTCATGTTTGACGATAAGATTAAAACTCCTGATGATATTGATCGTTATCTTGAGCTTAGCGTTCTTGGAGTTATTCCAGAAATTGATACTGAAGCATAAGGAGGGTATGAAGAATGAAAAAGACATTTGTGCATGAAAATGATAAGTTTTCCTACTATGTAAAGGAAGCATTTAAAACACTTCGTACCAACTTTTTGTTTAGTGGTAGCGATATAAAAACAGTTCTTATCACAAGCTGTGTTAAAAATGAAGGTAAAAGCACAGTGTCTCTAGAGCTTTCAAAATCTCTTGCTCTTTACGAGAAAATGGTTCTTTTGATCGACGCTGACCTTCGTAAATCTGTTCTTTCCACCAAATACACAGACAACGAGGGTGTGGTTTGGGGTGT
>JAGALI010000096.1 GCA_017625275.1 Clostridia bacterium | reverse complement strand
GCATTTCAAAGAATGTGCCGTGACGAGCTGTGTGTCCTACCCTTTCAAGGTCAGGCGTACGAATACACTTTTGGCAGGTTGTTACTCTGTTTCTTGGTGGAACAACCTCTCCTGTAAAGAACTTCTTCATTGGCGCCATACCAGAGTTGATAAGCAAAAGCGACTTATCGTTATTTGGCACTAGCGAGAATGAAGGGAGACGAAGGTGTCCCTTGCTCTCAAAAAACGAGAGATATTTTTCTCTTAAATCATTAAGTGATGTCCATTTCATAATATGAAAATCCCCTTTCGGTGCTATAAAAATCAAAATTTGTATATATTTTAGCACGCGCTTTATATTTTGTCAATAATAAACTTAATTATTATATTAAACTTGACAAGGGTTTCTGTTTTTGATAGAATATATTTGTTAATAAATTCTTTTATAGAGGTGCTTTATGGGACTTATAAACGCAAAAAAGACAAAATTCTACTGGATGTACCTTGTTTTGGCAGGTGTTCTTGCCGTTTTAGGTATTATCGTGGCGCCGATTTGGTCGGGAACTGACCTTTTCTTCAAGGGCTGGGGTGCTAAGCTTATTGATTTGCTTCTTGCCATCGCGCTCATCTATTATATCATCATTTACCTTTTTAAAAAGGTAAAGACAAGCCTTGGCGTTGTTCAAGCTCTCACAATTGTTGAGCTTGCTATTCTATCGCTTATAGCTCTTGGCTGTATTCTTTCTCAGTTCAAGGTTATTAATATTAGCGAGCCCTGTCAGGTGCTCGGCGTTGCGCTTTGGCTAAGGGGCGCTGTTGAGATTTTAAGCTCACATTTTCGCAAGAGCTCACGCTACCCTGTGTGGAAGCTTCTTGGCTTTATCGCTCTCGTTACTGCTGGCACCGTGCTCTTTATCAAGCCTCTTATTTCAAGGGCTCAATTCCAATGGGCAATCGTCGCTCTTCTTATAATTCTTGCAATATACAGTTTAGCATATGGAATAAGCGCAAAAAAGCCAAAAAAATAAACAAAACAGCAAAAACGGCGCGATATGTGTCGATAAAACAGAACAAGCAGACCATTTCGGTCTGCTTGCTTTTTGCTTTTTAAAGCCCTAAAAGCTGTTTCTTTTTCTCGTCAAATTCCTTTTTGGTAATGATTTTTCTGTCGTAAAGACGCTTCCATTGCTCGATTTCCTCAATAACAGGCAAAACTATTTCCTCGTTGCGCTTCTTGTATACATTAAGCACCTCGACAACTGCAAGGAACACATCGTTTAGCTGAAGCTTTGAGAAATTAAGGCGAACATTTTCCTTTAGGGTGTCTACGCAAACCTTGCCGTCAAACATGCCAAAGGTGTCCTTCTCAACATCGTTTACATTATCAAGGCTTACAATCTTAACAGGCTCAGCCCCAAAAATTCCCTTTTGTGCATAAATAAGACGCTTATCAGTAAATGCAACAGCACAAATTCCATTCATTACCATTGCGCCACCATTGTAAACTCCACAGGGGGCGAGAGCAAGAAGCACATTTTCGTCACGAGAAAGATGCTTTTGAATTACCTCAAAATGCTTAAGAGCGCTTTTATTGTTGTAAATATAGCCATGCTCTAGAGCGAATTTATCCATTTGTGTCGCAGACCTCATAAAAAGCACCTCTCCTTCCTCGTTTTTCGGTGAATGCCAACACTACACCATTATAATTTATCCTATTTTACAACAAAAATCGCAATTTGTCAAGACGCTAGCCTTATTTGGCCACCTAAAACGCTATATTTTTTATTTATATTAATAAGTCTTGACAAATCCTTTTGTGTATAGTATAATAAATTATGTAAAATACCATAACTATGCACTTTTTTGGGTGCGTTTTTGGTGAAATTGACTTAAAACAATCAAGCCACGCTTGAAGCGATAAAGGAGCGACTAATGAGAAAGTCTTTAAAATTTTTAATTTTCGGATTAATAGTTTTGATGCTAGCATCAGTATTTGTTATTAATGTTCTTGCCGAGGAGTCTGAGGAGCCTGAAAAGAAGCAGTTCTCTCTTGTATATTACAAAAACGATGACCCTTGTGGCGATGTTAATCACGACCATAATGGAATTAAATATTACGAGGAGGGCTCAACCGTTACCGTTTCCAAAACCCTTTGCAGTGGCGCAATCGGTGGTGGTGAAACCTTCTTTGGTTGGTTTAGTGACGATGGCGTTCTCTACGAAAAGGGCTCCACCTTTGTAATCACTCGCAACACTATCCTTTATGCTGCAGTTGGTAAAGAGGTTGGAACTGAGCAGCAGTTTAGAGATTATGTTGAGAAGACGAGCACTGGTGACTATTGGAACTATGCAAAGCTTACCGCTAATTTAACTCTTTCCTCTGGCTTCAGCGCATATGATAATAGTAACAAAAGCTCCATCGCTCTTATCGACCTTAACGGCTTTAACATAACCTGTAATGCCAAGCACAACGCTGTTGGATGCCAAAGAAAGGGCTTGATTCTTCTTGGCTCTGGTAACTTTAAATTTATCGCGAGCGAGCCTCAGCATGGTGGCTTTGTCAACATTAGTGGACACGGCTATGGTGATGGTGCACAACGTCTATGGATTGGTAAAAATGTAAAGATTGATACAAATGTTCCTTTGATTCGTATTACTGGTAACCCAACATATCCAGGAACTCTTATGACAAACCACATTGGCTTGCCAACAATCAGGATTCATGGTGGTGTCTCTGTTCCTTATCTTTTCCGTTCCTATCACGCACAGGATGTTGATATCAATTTATATGAAACCTCTTCCTTGACAATTAAGCCAGGCTCTGACCATCCTCTTATGTGGGATGAAACAGGTCTTTATGGCTATACTATTGTAAGACTTTTGATTCATGGTGGTACTATAAGCCTACCAGAGGACTTTAAGGGCTTCGCCCCTACTGCTGACGGCACATCCTCTGGAGAAATAGATGACCGTTATGCATACAAAATAAATGGTGGTACCTTCGACAGAGATATTTCCACCCTTATTCCTATTTCTCTTAGAGTTCAAAACAACGGAGACGGAACCTATTCTATTCTTCCTAACCCTTGCTCTAAGGCTCCTGAGGGCTCTGATGGACTACATCGTTATGTGGCAATCTCTGTTGGTGCTAACTGTACTAACGCTGGTCTTATTAAATATAAATGTATTTATTGTACTGATGCGCAGTGTGACGGCGCTGGTGGCGTCTGCTTCTGTGAATATGAAATCAAGCGTGAGGCGTTTGGACACAGCTTTATCTCTGTTCTTGTAAGCGATATGGTAAATACTAAAAAGGAAACAAAGCCAGCGGAGCTTTCAAAAACCTGCTCTCGCTGTGGTGCTGTTGAAAAGGAATATGAATTCCCAGATGCAGACGATGTTTACATATCTCTTAAGGTTAGATATACTCTTACAAACAGTAGTGGAAAGGAGATAGTCTACAACGATACAATTCGTGTTAAGAGTACAGATGTTTTCGGCTTCAAGAAGGACTCTCCTAACTACGGAGACGATTACACATATATCAACTCATTTAGTGTTACCTCTCTTAAATATACAAATGCTGAGGGCATAGATGTTAAGCTTAAGCAAAGCAATATTATCGGTATAGAGATTCCTCTTGGAACAACAACCATTGAGCCAAATCTCTTTAAGGGAGATACTATTATTGAGGAAATTTATTTAAGAGAAGGTCTAAAATGCGTTAAGGAAAGCGCATTTGCTAACATGTCTGCTCTTAAGAAAATTACTGGTATTGAATTTATCGAGGACGAAATCGGTGCAAACGCCTTCTCTCAACAGGCGTCCGACACACCAATTTGCCTTGACACCCTTGAGGTTAACGCAAAGGATGTTGGAAACAATGCCTTTAGAAACCTCTTGGCTACAAGAGTTATTATCGGCGATAATGTAGTAAGACTTAGAAATGCCTTCTCTCTTGACGGCTCGGTTACAAACTATGAAAAGACTAACGACATAATGCGTGAGGTCTTTGTAAACAAGCTCAAGAGAGCTTACCACCCTGTTGAGCATCCTGAAATGTACGGAGTGCCGATTGCCAACATTGACGCGACTGTTTGGGAGGCTTTGTTTGAGGAATTTAGTGCAACAAGCGCTCTTCTTACTCGTGGAACTCTTTATTTTGACCACAAGAAGGAGCAAACAAGACACGAGCCTACCTGTAAAGAAAACGGCAAGATAACAACCGAATGTGTTTACTGTGGTCTTGGTGAGGTTGTTGAGATTCTATCAAATGAAGGATATACTCATATTTTTGAGGACGCAGAGCCTGTTAAGGCAACCTGCTCTCAGGTTGGTCAGATAAGACAGCAATGCACTCGTTGTAAGGACTATAAGGTTATTTCAGAGATACCAATAGACCCAAGCAAGCACGACTTCTCTACAACAGAGCCTGAGCCAACACCTGGCGCGTGCGAAAGCACAGAATGGGAATATCGCAGACGCTGTGCTTACGGCTGTGGCACATGGTCACCCAACAAATATTCGGCTGGCGACAAAATAGTGCTTGGTCACATATTCTCCGACAGCCCTGATGACATTGTTGTGGTTCCACCTACCTGTGGAAATCCAGGACAGTCTATCCAAACCTGTACTCGTTGTCTCAAGCAGGAGATAACCGAAACCGAGGCAATTGGAACCCACTCATGGGTAAGAGATGATACCCTTAAGGTTGCCCCTACCTGTGGTGCTGTTG
Source organism: Clostridia bacterium (assembly GCA_017625275.1). Classification (GTDB taxonomy): domain Bacteria; phylum Bacillota; class Clostridia; order Oscillospirales; family CAG-272; genus RGIG2000. Next base: position 1,725 of record JAGALI010000096.1, on the reverse strand, counting down.
GAACTAACCACTTCCGTTGCTCCGTTTGTAGTGCAACCGATACCGAGGAAATTCCTCAGCTAACCTATGAGGAGGCGGTTGAAAAAGGCGCGCACAAGTGGACCGAGAAGGTTATTGTTGAGCCTACAACCAAAAAGATTGGATATAAGAGAGTTTACTGCGAGCTTTGTAATGCAAACAAGCAGGGCGCTACTCTTGTTATCAACAAGCTAGAGGCTGAAAAGATGCTTGGCATGCCAAAGTGGCTTGCAATCACTCTTATTTGCGTTCTCAGTGCTGGCGCTGTTGCAGCAATAGTTGCTGTTGTTTGTATAACTGTATTTAAGAAAAAGAATAAGTCTACAGGCTACAAATACAAGTTCAACACATTTAAGAAATAAGTAAAAAAACGCACCCCTGTGGTGCGTTTTTCTTATTTTTCCTGTCTTAGCCTAATCAGCTCTGCCATTATCTGTCTTTCACGCGTTGAGGGGGTCAAGGGTAGCCTAAGCTCGTTTTCTATCAGCCCAAGCTGTGAGAGTGCACATTTAACCGGAATGGGATTTACCTCGGCGTAAAGCTCCTTAATAAATGGCGAGAGCTTATGGGTTAGTGTCCTTGCCTCTTCATACCTGCTTTGCTCAATTAACGCACACAGGGTACTCATTTCCTTAGGAATAGCATTAGCGACAGCAGAGATTACTCCTGCACCACCTATAGAATAAAACGGCAAAACCAGCTCATCACTTCCAGAGATAAACCAAAGGCTATCACCAAAGCGAGATATTTTTCTCTCAACCTCGCAAATGTCGCCCCCCGCCTCCTTTATTGCGACTATGTTTTCCACTTCACAAACGCGCTCCAAGCATTCGTTATCTATTTTAAGCCCTGTGCGCGAGGGAACATTATACATTATTATCGGTAACGAGGTGCTTTTTGAAATTTCCAAATAGTGCTCCGCAAGCCCCTGCTGTGTAGATTTGTTGTAGTATGGGGTTACGCAAAGCACGCCGTCTGCCCCTAGCTCCTGCGCTCTTTGTGTGAGTCTTACTGCTGTTTTTGTTGAGTTTGAGCCTGTACCGACAACAAGCGTTGCCTTGCCCCTCGTTGCTTCTCTTGCGCATCTTATTATCTCGTCGCGCTCCTCATAGGTTACTGTTGGGCTTTCTCCTGTTGTCCCTAGCACAACTATCGTCTTTATGCCGTTTTCTATTTGATACCCTATCACTCTTTCTAGCGCATAAGGGTCTACATATCCATTTTTAAAGGGGGTCACAACTGCTGTGGCACACCCACTTATCAGCTTAGTCTTAGTGTTCATAAACTGAAAATCCTCCAAAAAATTCAAAAATCAGTTGAAAAAAGATAAATTATAATATATACTATATTCAAGATTGCTTATTATATTATATGTTAAAGGTTTCTATATGATAAAAAATGAACTTCCGAGCACAACTCTAAAAACGGCAGATTTTTATTACGATTTGCCTGAGGAGCGCATTGCTCAATCGCCTATCGAGCCACGCGACCATTCGCGACTTATGGTGCTTGAGGACGGAAATATTACTCACAAGCATTTTTATGATATTGTTGACTATCTTCGCGAGGGTGATACACTCGTTATAAATGATTCGCGCGTTATTCCTGCCAGAATTTGGGGCAAAAAGGTGCGCGAGGGTGAGTTTGCCTCTGAGGCGTCTAAGATTGAAATGCTTCTTTTGAAGCAAAGAGGCGCTGATGTCTGGG
>JAGALI010000095.1 GCA_017625275.1 Clostridia bacterium | reverse complement strand
TCCCATTCGATTGTGCCAGTTGGCTTTGGTGTGAGGTCGTAGAGAACACGGTTAATGCCCTCAACCTCGCTTGTGATTCTTGCAGTAATCTTGTGAAGAAGCGCATAAGGAATTTCCTCGATTGTAGCGCTCATAGCATCGGTAGTATTAACAGCACGAATAATAGCAGGCCAGCCCTCATAACGGCTCTCGTCCTTAACTCCAACACTCTTTATATCAGGCACTGCTATAAAGTATTGCCATACCTTAAGGTTAAGACCTGCAAGGTCAAACTCCTCACGAAGAATAGCATCAGCCTCACGAAGCGCGTGTAGTCTGTCACGAGTGATAGCACCAAGGCATCTTACGCCAAGTCCTGGGCCAGGGAACGGCTGACGGTCAACCATCTCAGCAGGCAAGCCAAGTGCCTTACCAACAACTCTTACCTCGTCCTTGAAAAGAAGCTTAATTGGCTCAACAAGCTCAAACTGAAGGTCGTCTGGAAGGCCACCAACATTGTGGTGAGACTTAACAGCCTTTTTACCCTCTGCCTGCTTAAAGCTTTCAAGAATATCAGGGTAGATAGTACCTTGAGCAAGAAAATCAACTCCCTCAAGCTTTCTAGCCTCTTCCTCAAATATGCGAATAAATTCGCCACCGATTATCTTTCTCTTTGCCTCAGGGTCACTAACTCCTGCAAGCTTTTCAAGATAACGGTCAGTTGCATCAATGTAAACTAGGTTGGCATCAAGCTGCTTGCCAAAAACCTCAATAACCTGCTCGCTCTCACCCTTACGCATAAGTCCGTGATTTACATGCACGCAAACAAGCTGCTTGCCAATAGCCTTTATAAGAAGAGCCGCAACAACGCTAGAGTCAACTCCACCGGAAAGCGCGAGAAGAACCTTTTTGCTTCCAACCTGCTTTCTAACCTCAGCCACCTGCTCGTCAATAAAAGCATTAGCAAGCTCAGGTGTTGTAATACGCTCCATTGTGTCTGGTCTTACATTTGGATTCATAATTTTACCCCCCCAAAATGTTATACATTTTTGATAGAAATATTTTATCACAAGCATATTTAAATATCAATAGAAAATTATTAATTTTTTTGAGAAATTTTGTAATTTTTTAGTAGCGCCTTGACAAAAGGTAAAAACAAGAATATAATCTTAGTATAAATAAATATTTAAAATCTTCAGGGCAGGGTGAAATTCCCGATCGGCGGTAAAGTCCGCGTGCGAAAGCAGATTTGGTTAAATTCCAAAACCGGCAGTAAAGTCTGAATGGAAGAGGATTTGGTGATAGCACCACATTGCTTCTTGTCGCCCTAAAGGGCGATTTTTTGTTTGAGGATTGAAGGAGTAATATGAAGAAGTACGACACAAGACGAATAGTTATGATAGGCGTTTTTTCAGCGCTTGCATTTATAATGGCATGCATTGGTAATCTTATACAGATAAACATAGCAGGCTTTCTCAACTACGACCCAAAGGATATAATCATAGTAATAGCAGGCTTTATCCTAGGACCTATATCTGCAATTATAATTTCCGTAATTGCATCACTTCTTGAGGTTATTACAATAAGCGCAACAGGACCTATCGGCTTTGCCATGAACATTATATCAACCTGCTTTTTTGTAGTACCAGCCGTTCTAATTTATCAAAAAAAGCGCACCTTCCCACGCGCAATAATTGGTCTTTGCGTCGGAGTTTTATCAATGTGTGTTGCAATGATGCTTTGGAACTATCTGATAACACCTCTTTACATAAAGGGCGCAACAAGAGAAATGGTAGCAAAAATGCTACCAACCGTCTTTTTCCCCTTCAATCTTGTAAAGGGCGCGCTAAACGCCGCACTTGTTATGCTTCTTTATAAGCCTGTTGTAAGGGCGCTACGTCATGCCCGTCTGCTTGATAAGGTTGAAAGCAAAGGCAGTGACACAAAGGCGCTTTTGATAGTCAGCTGCGTTATGATAATCGCTGTATGTATTCTTGGATTTTTGATTTTAGCTGGAGTGATATAATATGGAAAAAATAACGGAATTTACAACTAAAAATGGCATAAGCTCCGTGCGCATAGAGGACTGTCCAGCTAT
>JAGALI010000094.1 GCA_017625275.1 Clostridia bacterium | reverse complement strand
TATATTCTGTAAGAGACAATATGGAAAAGGATTTTCTCGGTACACTAAAAAAGGTTAAGGAGATGGGCTACGATGGTGGTGAGCTTGCGGGTCTTTTTGGCAAAAGTGCAAGCGAGGTAAAGGCTTTATTTGCAGAGGCTGAACTTATTCCAATGTCTGCACATGTTTCTTATCAAGATTTAATGCCAGATATAGAAGGACTTGTAAAAACCTACAAGGAGATAGGATGCAAATATATAGTGATTCCATATCTTCCAGAGGATTTAAGATATGGTACAGAAAAATATCCTGAGGTTGTAAAGGGTATTAAGAAAATTGCAGAGGTTTGCAAGGAAAACGACATTATTCTTTTGTATCATAATCATGATTTTGAGTTTGCAAAAACGGATAGCGGAGAGTATGTTCTTGACGCTTTATATAATGAAATATCTTCGGATTTGCTTCAAACAGAAATTGACACCTGTTGGGTAAATGTAGGTGGTGAAAATCCTTGTGATTATGTTAGAAAATATACTGGCAGAGCACCTATAGTTCACCTTAAGGACTTTTATGGTAGTAAGAGCAAAAATATGTATAAGCTAATAGGTATTGAAAGCACCGAGGAGCAAAGCGCTAGCTTTGAATATAGACCTCTTGGTTATGGTGTTCAAAATATTCAAGCTATCGTAGATGCAGCGAAGGACGCAGGGGCCTTATGGATTATAGCTGAGCAAGATGAGCCATCAATGGGAAAAACTAGACTTGAATGCGCACAAATGAGCATTGATTATATGAAGGATATTGAATATTAATTTCTTATAATCAATAATTTTTGAATTTAAAAATTTAAAAAATTAAAAACCGTTTAAAATCCTTTAGATAAAAGGAAATTAAGCGGTTTTTGTTTTATTTATTGTTTTGTTTAAACACTTCAAATGCTATAATTGTTGATGCAGATGCAGCAGAGAGAGCGGCATCAAATTCTCGACCATAATCAATTCTAACAATCTGGTCAGCGTTAGATAAAACAGACGAGGAAATTCCGCGCTTTTCGCCACCCACGATGAGAAAGATTGGCTTTTTTAAATCAGCATCATAAATACTTATAGAATTTTTTATATCAGCACAAACAACTTTATAATCTTTTGATTTAAATATCTCTATAAAATTGTCGGTTGCTATGTAAATTTCTGCGCGCTCGCTAGCTCCAGCAGAGGATCTACAAACAACTCCAGCAGCAGAAAGCCAATTTCTTTTGGAAAAAATAAATCCATCAACACCAGATGCATAAATAGAACGCATGGCATATCCAAAATTATAGGGGTCTTCAATACCTTCTATCATTACATAGAAGCCGTTTTCTTTTATTGATTTTACATCCAGCATTGGATAATTACGCTCACTACAAATGGCAATAATTCCACCATGCGAGGCACCTATTGAAAGAGAGCTTATCTCGCTTTCATTAGATTCTTCAACAGGAAAACCAAAAAGCTCTCCCATTTTTCTGAGATATCCAAGCTCCTTTGCTTTTTTAGACGCTTTTTCTTTGTCAAAAAGTATCTTTTCAACTTTTCTTGCGTTTGGAACATTAGCCTTTAAATTATCAATAATGGCACGAATAGAGGTCATGCCCTCAAAAATGCAGGATGATATAAAACGATTAGATTCTTTAATCATTTCTTTGCGTTTTCCTTAAGATAAGCATTAATAAATCCATCAATGTCACCATCCATGACAGCTTGGATATTCCCGTCCTCGTAGCCCGTGCGAGTATCCTTTGCAAGTGTATATGGCATAAATACATAGGAACGAATTTGGGAGCCCCATTCAATGTTAGTTTTGTTACCTTTGATATCCTCAATTTTATCAAGCTTTTCGCGTTCTTTTATTTCCATAAGCTTTGATTTAAGCATTTTAAGGGCGGTTTCCTTGTTTTGAAGCTGGCTACGCTCGGTTTGGCAACCAACAACAATACCAGTAGGAATATGCATAATTCTAATTGCAGAGTCGGTTTTGTTTACATGCTGTCCACCAGCACCAGAGGAGCGATGCGCAGTGATTTCAAGATCCTCATCACGAAGCTCAATAGAATTATCATCATCAAATTCTGGCATTACCTCAACGGATGCATAAGAGGTGTGACGACGACCTGATGAATCAAAAGGAGACACTCTAACAAGACGATGAACGCCATTTTCGCTTTTCAAATAGCCATATGCGTTTATACCTTCAACAAGAACTGTGGCGCTTTTTAAACCAGCCTCCTCACCATCTAGCCAGTCAAGAAGCTTAACATTGTAGCCATGCTTTTCACCCCAACGAGTATATAAACGATAGAGCATAAGTGCCCAGTCTTGAGCTTCTGTTCCACCAGCACCCGGATGGAAGGAAATAATAGCATTATTTTTGTCATATTCGCCATTAAGAAGAACTTCAATTCTTTGCTTTTCTTCCTCTGCTATGATTGCCTGCTGGTCAGCAAGAATTTCATCGGTTAGGCTTTCATCGTTTTCTTCGATGGCCATCTCCGCCATCATAATGGTATCCTCAAGCTTGTTGGAAAGAGTCTCGTATTTTTCGATTTTATCCTTCATTTGCTTGATTTTTTGAAGAACCTTAGTTGAATTTTCTTGATTAGACCAAAAATCAGGCTCAAAAGTAACCTTTTCAAGCTCTGCAACCTCAACCTTAAGCTCTTCAATTCGAAGTGCGTTGCCGAGTTCCTCTATATTGCTTCTAAAATTTTGAAGTTCATGCTTTGCGTTTTCGAGTGCGATAATCAATTTATTATCCTCCAAAAGATATTAAATATAAATATACATTATAAGTATAGCATACAAGGGAAGAAAAAACAAACATTTTTTATAATATTACCCAAAAACCTCTACTTTAACCTAAAAATGGCAGGTCAATAGTTGAATTTTATGTTATTTTGTGATAAAATAGTCATAAAGAAGCTTTTAGGGGGAAATATGAAAATTATACT
>JAGALI010000093.1 GCA_017625275.1 Clostridia bacterium | reverse complement strand
GTTACGGTTGCTGGTGGTAAGGGTAATTTCAAGCTCATTTTTGCCCTTCTTTAGATGCTTTGAAATATCAAGACGATTTGAAAATAGCATTCTGCCTGCACCTTTGCCATTTACCTTTACATCTATTAGGTGGAAGGGCTTATCTATTACAAGCTCTCTTTTTGTGTTCTTTACAATGATTTGTTGCTTTAAGGTGATGCTACCTGCAAGGAATGGGAAGCCGTCCTTGACAAGTGAGGAAATTTCCCTTTTCTGCTCTGCCATATAGAAATTATCGCCAAGGATTGCGCCGTTTTTCTCTATTGGCTCAAAATCTCCATAAACACCAAAGCTACCCTTTAGATAAATAGGCTCGATTTCCGTATCGTAAGCAAGGCAGTTTTTAAGTCCCTCTGTAACATTTTCGCCAAAGAGCGCGTAATAAACATTCTCGCCCTGATAATAATCAAGCTCTAGGACAATTTCGTTTTTGCCCTCGCAAATAAGCCCTGCTATATCGTATGAGCACCTTGCAACCTCTAGCTCGCACTTTTTTCTCGATGCTATCTCCTTGCCATTCACCCTAAGGGCTGTAGGTGGGGTTTCTACAAAAAGCACACACTCCCTTGGGGATTTTTTTGCATTGAACTCATATTTTAGGTATAGCTTGCCCTCGTATCTATCCTTTAGAAGCTGGTCAAGGGCACCCATATGATGAAGCGATTCGGTATAATCCACGCCGTTTTTTGAATATCTCACAAAATCAAGGGTGAAATAATTATCGGTCTTGCCTACAACCTCGAATTTATCCTTCAAATATAATGGCTGTAGTGGCGTGCTTGCCCTTGGTGTATCATTTGAAGCATATAAAACACATGACTGCCATGCATCAAGTGTAAGGCGTGTCGGCACTATTCTATAGCTATCGCTCATTATATCGTATGAGGCGAACGAGGTGCCATTTTTGAGCTTGATATTAACTACTTTTTTCTCGCCAAGGTTTACTATGTAAATAAATTCCCTGCCGTCGCTATCTCTTCTGTAGGTGGCGCGCACATCCTTAGCATTTGGCAGTGAATATGGCTGTTCTCTTATAATTTGCGCCCAGCTTGTGTTTGTTTTAAGGTATGAATAGGTATGCTCCTCGCCCTCAAGGTATTTAGGTGCATCATCGGTCAAGAGGATTTTTCCACCCTGTGCCACAAAGTCGGAAAGAAGCGCCTCTGTGGTTTTATCCATTGTATATATTTTGGGTAGGATTATGTAGTCATATTTACATTTTCCAACAACAAGCGTGCCGTTTTCCACATGGGCGTGGCGTGCAAGAATTGTTTCGTCAAGCAGATGGTGTCCTATTCCAAGGGCACAAAGCCTGCAAAGAAGCGCGTCAAGTGACTTTTCAAGCGCGCTAAGTCCAAACCAGTCGCACTCTGGGAAGCGCTTGAAATCAAAATATGCGCTTCTTATTGGGTGAAGAACGCCGACATTTACAACCTCGTCGCTTTCAGCAATAAGCTTACCAAGATATGAAAAATAATCGTTAAAGTCGCCAAAGCCCTTTTTAACCCAAGGATTTACGCTTGAAAAGTGTGCAGGATAGTCACGCTTTCTTTGTCCGTGCTCCTCAAAGGGTAAAAGGTGATGGCACATAAGGTTTACGCCACCTGCGTATTGCATTTCGGCAATGCGCTTTAGCTCTCTTGGAGTTACGCTCCAGCCACAGCCAGCAAAGGTTTCTGTTAAAATCTGTCTTTTGCCTAGCTGAGCACAAACGCTTGATACCTGCTTTGGCGCAAGATCATTTCCCACTATCCCTTTGCCAAGATAATCTATTCCTGGAATATGCTCATACTCGTAAAATGGCATAACTCCACCACAGCATAGCATTTGTCCTGCAAGAGACAGCTCATCTATATAGTGTCCTGTAAGCTTATAGCCATATTTATCACACCAGTCATAAATCTTTTTTGCAAAGCCTTCAAGCATAAGCGCCTGCATAGCCTTCCAGAATTTATATCGAAACGCACGATAGCCTTCCCTTTCGACAAACATAAATCCAAGTCCGTCTAAAATATCCTCGCCATAGATATCTCTAAAATATTTAGGAAGCATCTTTGTGTATGGCATGCCCCAGCGATAATATTGTGGCTCGTCTGTGAAGAAGCCCTTTAGGTTAAACTTGTCTCTTTTGCGATACTCCTCGTGGGTAAGGGCAAGAAATTGGTCGACAACCTCTGGGTTTAGTATATCAGCTGTTGATGCCGAATAATGCTCATAAACATTAAGGCAGGTATTGCAGGGGGCGTGTACTCTTTTAAGTGTGCTTCCACTTATATCGTAGGATGCGAGCGCGTCCTTATCGTACTCTCCCTCCTTGTAGGTTAGATATCTGTCGTGATTTTCAATGTCCTCAAGAAGCTTTCCACCGACAAAGCCACTTGGCCAGCCGTTTTCGTCGTAGGCGTATGCCTCCATTCCAAGCTCGCTAGCACGCTTTGCACACGCGTCAATGCATTCATGCCATTTTTCGCCAAGGTACTGGGTTTTAGGTCCACCACGCGCATGCATGAAAAATCCACCTATTCCATTTTCGTCCATCCATTCAACCTGCTTAACTAGCTTGTCCTTATCAAGCTCATCATTCCAAGACCAAAATGGTATGCCTCTATATATTTTTTCTACCCTTTTCATAGCTCTCTCCTGAAAACAAATCCTTAATGATATTTTATCATGCGCTTGTCGCAAAAGCAATACCTTTAAAATAGGTTTTTGACTTAATTTATTGACTTATATTTGCATATATGTTAAAATATTTATATCATTATGATTGTTTTAGAGGGAGTAAAATGAAAAGACATATTTCTATTTTTCTTATAGTGCTGGTGCTTTTGACTGCGATGCTTTCAGCCTTTAGTGTTTTTGCCGAGGAGGGCACACCTGCACGCACCGCCACAGGCACTTGTACTGCCGATAAGGTAAATATCGCATCTGAGGCATCGGTTGGCTATACAGGCGATTGGTTTTTTGCAATTAACGAAGCGCTTTTGAATGACGGAGATAAGGATGATGTTATCGCGCATAGTCCTAAGGTGCCTAATTTTTCATGGATTCTTAATTTTGGCAAGCCATATGAAATCACAAATGTTGATTTATATATAAATGGTACAGGACGTTGTTCTATATGTGGTGGGGAAGAGCATGCTTCTGATGATAATCACGCTGTAAAGAGCGTTCAAATTACTCTTTATGATGATTTGGGAACTCAGGTATATAAATCCGATGTTGTCTCGACCATATCTGATGACAAGCTTGAGGAAGAGGTCTTTTTCCCATTTGATGATGCTATATTTGCCTCAAAGATAGAAATTGCAGTAACATCTAATTCTTATGGTAGCGCATACTTCCGCGAGGTTGAGGTTTATACGGAAGCAGGAGAGCACAATTGGGTTCTTGATGAAGCTACCTCAACACCAGCCAGCTGTACACAAAGGGGAAGAAATTACTATAACTGTGAATGTGGTGCAAGGAAGGAAGAAAGAACCAATGCACACACAGTTACTGAGTGGACAGTTACTCAAGCACCAACAACAACGACTACAGGTATTGCTGAGGGACCATGTACAGTGTCTGGCTGTGGTGGCACAGCAGCAAAGATTTTGCCAAGAATTAAATTAGAGGATAGCGAGTTTCGGCTAACATTAGATAAGCTCACTTTCACAGAGGATTTAAAGGAAAAGGAATTTGGCGTTAACGATGAAATAGATTACACTAAGATTCCAAGAGATCCAAGCTATCCTGAATATTTGTTCGATGGAATTATAGAATCAACTACATGGAACCCAGAAAACATTTGGTGTGGTACGGGCTGGACCGAAATAAAATGGCTTGAGGTTAACGATGAATTAATCGGTAGAGTTTTGGCTGAAACTATTAGAGATGCCGAAGAGAATGTTGTAGTTAAAAGTGACTCTGTAATTAACGAGGAGGCGCTTGAGAAAATCAAGGCAAATGGAAACACTGAGGTAAAGGTCTATGATTATTATCATAGTACACTAAAAATTGATTTCGATCAGGTTTATACTCTTACAATGGCAGAGCTATATGTATTCTCAACCTACAATAATTTTACTGTTGATTTCCTTGACGCAGATGGCAATAGCGTTAAGCAGATTGCAAAGCGTGGTTTTGAATACAGAGGTGGATATGCTAGACTTATATTTACTGGTGATGTTTATGGACTTGATGTAAAGTCAGTTTTGATTACAGTCGAAAGCGCTAAATGGCCAAATGGTAAGGGCCTTGCCTTTACAGAATTTAAGCTTGGTGCACACGAGTGTAGCTTTGCTCAAGAGGACATCGATGCTGGTACAACCAAAGGCTGTGTAACAGAATTTGATGGCAAGTGCTTGACATGTACATCTGAGCGCACCGATGCAAAAATATATAACCACACATATGAAAAGGATTCGTCTGACCCTACAAGGGATAAGGTAGAGGTTGTTTCAGAGGCTAATTGCTATCTCTCTGGATATGAAACAAGAACTTGCACTACTTGTAGCAATACAATTGGTAGATTTATACAAGCAACAGGCGAGCACAGCTTCACAAAAGAGATAATTGATACCCAGCCTACATGCATTGACTCTGGTCTTGCACATAAGGAGTGTTCAACTGTTGGCTGTACTGCTACTGACACGCAATACTCTGTTGATGCGACTGGATGGCATATATTCACTGTTGAGGTAATTGATAAAGCTCCCTCTTGCTTTGAGACTGGTCTTGCGCATAAAAAATGTGCAACCTCTGGCTGTACCGCTACTGACACGCAATACTCAGTTGATGCGACTGGTGAGCATGATTTTTCTGTTGAGGTAATTGATAAAGCTCCTAGCTGTTTTGAAAACGGCTTTGCACACAAAAAATGCTCAACCACTGGCTGTACTGCTACTGACTATATATATTCTATTGATGCAACAGGTGAGCACGACATATCTGTCGAGGTAATTGATAAGGCGCCTGACTGTGCAAGTGATGGTCTTGCACACAAAAAATGCTCAACTGCTGGTTGTACTGCTATCGGAACGCAATATACAGTTCCTTCTACCGGTGACCATGCCTTTGTTGTTGAAATAATCGACAAGGCACCCTCTTGCTTTGAGGCTGGTCTTGCACACAAAAAGTGCTCTGGCTGTGATGCTACTGATACACAATATTCCGTTGATGCAACAGGAAATCACAATTACGATTCATCTCCTGAGGTGGTTGACAAGGCTCCTAACTGTTTTGAAGTAGGAATTGCTTATAAAACATGCACAACTCCAAATTGTGGCTGGCGTCTTCAGGTTATACTACAGCCCACAGGAGAGCACGACTTCTCTGTCGAGGTGATTGACAAGGTGCCTGACTGTGCAAGTGATGGTCTTGCACACAAAAAATGCTCAACTGCTGGCTGTACTGCTACTGACACTCAGTATACTGTTCCATCTACTGGAGACCATGCCTTTATTATCGAAATAATTGACAAGGTGCCCTCTTGCTTTGAGACTGGTCTTGCACACAAAAAGTGTTCTGGCTGTGATGCTACTAATACACAATATCCCCTTCCTCTCCTTGCCCACACCTTCAGAGATGAGGTGATTGACAAGGCGCCCTCTTGCTTTGAGGCAGGAGTTGCCCACAAGGAATGTGTTGCAGATGGCTGTAATGCCAAAGACACGCCTTACGCTATTAATCCAACAGGGGCGCATGATTTCAGCATTGAAGTAATTGAGAAGGCTCCAGATTGCATTAACAAGGGACTTGCACACAAAAAATGCTCAGCTAATGGTTGTACTGCTATCAGCACTCCATATCCTGTAGATGCAACAGGTGTTCATACATATACCTGGCAAAGCGAGAATGGCATGGTGGCTGACCTCACTCACTCTGAGACACAGCAATATGCTTGCTCTGGTTGCAAGGCTGTAGATACATCAAAGGAAGCTAAAATTATTCCTCAAGTTGAGTTTGTCTCCGTTTATGCTAAGGGCTATTCCGTCAGATACACTGATTATATCTCACCTAGAGCCACATTTGGAATGGACCTTGATGCTATTTCAGACTTTGAAGAAAATTTTGAATTTAAGATATATGCTATCGCTTCAAACGGAATTAAAATCAAGGAAATTTTAATTTACGGTGAGGGTGCAAGTGGAATTTATGAGGAGGACGGAACCTTCTCCTTGGTTGTTAAAAATCCTGCCTTGACTGATGCCTTTGATTTTCATGTAAGAGTTGAAATTAAATGCAAGTCTGACAACAGCTTCACGCAAAAAACAATTTTGCAGGAGCCACTTCTACAATCAAGTGCAAGTGTTTCTGTAGCTACAATTGTAAGCTATTACACCACTCCTTCTAAAATTGATATGTTGAACAGCGATATTCGCGCATTCTATGAATCAATTTCAAGGCGTTTAGACAAATAACAAAAAACAGCCGACTGCGTGTCGGCTGTTTTAATTTTTATAGTAGGTCCTTATTATAAATTGCTCTTTCGCCACCGATGAATTTTGGACGGACTCTTGCGCATACTAGATTTGCCTCGCCTATCTTATTGATTGATAGACGCGCAGGCACAGCTACTCTTTTTAGGTGCATTCCAATAAGGGTGTTGCCAATATCCATTCCTGCGTCTGCCCTGATTTCCTCTATAACAATTGGATTTTCAAATCTTGAGTATGCAACCGTTGCAAGTGAGCCACCTGCCTTTTTCTGTGGCACTACATTAACTCTTTCGGCGCCTGGCACCGCCTCACGCTCCACAACTATTGCGCGATTAAGATGCTCACAGCACTGAATTGCAACATATATTCCAAGTGGGTCTGTGACGGAATAAATTCCCTCAAAAATCTCTACAGCCGTATCTGGGTCGGAGTTTGTTCCTATCCTTGCGCCAACCACCTCACTGGTTGAACAGCCTACCACTAAAATATCTCCCCTTGTTAGTCCTGCTATATCAATAAGCTCCATTGTAGCTTTTATACATTGCTCTTTAATATTCATAGTACACCTCTCTATTTTTGTGCTTGAAAACATTTTATCACTATTATAAAAAAATGTCAATATTTTTGCGTTTGTTAATAGTTTATTCACAATTATAGTATATACTAATATAGGTATAAAAATTATATTTACATATATAAAGGAGTTTTAAAAAATGGCAAAGCTTAACAAATTAACTAATGAAATTGGTGTTAAGGGTCCTGTGCTCACTATCGTTATGGACGGTGTTGGTATCGCTCCAGATGGTGCTGGCAATGCTGTAACAAGCGCTTATACACCTACTCTTGATATGCTTATGCAGACCTATCCTTGGGTAAAGCTCAAGGCTCATGGTACTGCTGTTGGTCTTCCTGGTGATGACGACATGGGTAACTCTGAGGTTGGACACAACGCACTTGGCTCTGGTCAGGTTTTCGCGCAGGGTGCGAAGCTTGTTTCTCAATCTATCGAAAACGGAAAAATGTTTGCATCTGACACGTGGAAGGCTATTGTTTCTAACGTAAAGGAAAGTGGTGGTGTTCTTCACTTCCTCGGTCTTTTCTCTGATGGTAATGTTCACTCTCACATCGACCACCTTAAGGCTATGATTGTACAAGCTAAGGGCGAGGGTGTTAAAACTGTAAGAATCCACACTCTTATTGACGGCCGTGATGTTGGTGAGACTAGTGCTCTTGATTATATTGAGCCATTTGAGGAATTTATAGCTTCTCTTCGTGATGATAGCTTTGATATTATGATTGCTTCTGGTGGTGGCCGTATGGTTATTACCATGGACAGATACGAGGCTAACTGGAAGATGGTTGAGGACGGCTGGAAGACACACGTGCTTGGCGAGGGCAGACAGTTCTGCTGTGCTAAGAAGGCTATCGAAACCTATCGTGAGGAGCTTAAGGTTATTGACCAAGACCTTCCACCATTTGTTATCGCAAGAGACGGAGTGCCTGTTGGTACAATCAATGATGGTGACAGCGTAATCTTCTACAACTTCCGTGGTGACCGTTCTATCGAAATTTCAAAGGCATTTGATGATGCTGACTTTGATAAATTTGACAGAGTTCGCTTCCCTAAGGTTGTTTACGCAGGTATGCTTGAGTATGATGGCGACCTTCACATTCCTTCAAGATATCTTGTAAATCCACCTGAAATCACAAATACCATGGGTGAGTATCTTGCCGGCACAGGTATATCACAGCTTGCAATCTCCGAAACACAAAAATATGGACATGTAACCTATTTCTGGAATGGTAATAAGAGTGGCAAGTTTGATGATGCGCTTGAAACCTATATTGAGGTTCCATCTGATGTTGTTCCATTTGAGCAAAGACCTTGGATGAAGTGTGCTGAAATCACTGACAAGCTTATTGAGTGCCTTAGAAGCGGAAAATATGAGTGCCTAAGAGTTAACTTCCCTAATGGCGACATGGTTGGACACACTGGTAACCTTTTGGCTACTCGTTGCTCCATGGAAGCGCTTGACCTTCAGCTCAAGAGACTTCTTGATGTTGTTGATGAGCTTGGTGGTGTTGCTGTAATCACTGCAGACCATGGTAACGCTGATGAGATGTATGAGGTTGACAAGAAGGGTGCACCTAAGACCGACAAGAATGGCAAATACAAGGCTAAAACAAGCCACACCCTCAATCCTGTTCCTTGCATTATCTATGATAATTTCTACAAGGACAAGTACGAGGTTAAGGCTGACAATGGTGAGTTTGGCCTTTCAAATGTTGCTGCAACTGTTGCAAATCTTCTCGGCTACGAGGCTCCTGCTATGTGGGACACCTCTCTCATTGAGGTAAAATAAAAATATCGCAGGGGGTGATTTCGCCCCCTGTATTAGTTAAGAGGTTTTATGAAAACGCTTTACATAGATAAGGATATAATCGTTTGTGAAAAGCCATACGGTGTATCCTCTCAAGCAAGCAGTGGTGAAAGCATGCTCGATTTAATCGCCACAGAGCATAAAAAAACGCCATTTGTTGTACACAGGCTTGATGTCACAACTACTGGTGTTATGGTATATGCGCTGAATGAAAAAAGCGCATCATGCTTATCAGCTCAGGTATCTTGCCGAGAGCTTGAGAAGGAATATCTTGCCATTGTTCACGGAAAAACCGACGCCTTAGGTGAAATGACTGATTATTTGTATCACGACAGACACATAAACAAATCGTTTGTTGCTGAGGGGGTGCGTCGTGGAGTTAAGGAAGCAAGGCTTGAATACAAAACGCTTGCCTACCTTGAGGGCAAGGGACTTTCCCTTGTAAAAATCAAGCTACACACAGGACGCACGCATCAAATTAGAGTGCAATTTTCCTCTCGCGGCTTTTCTCTTTATGGTGATGGCAAATATGGCGCTAAGGATAATGACAAAATCGCACTTCACTCGTGCTCTATTGCCTTTAAGCATCCACAGGGTGGCAAATTTATGACCTTTTCATCTCTGCCCTCAAGCGCTAGCGCATGGGCGCTTTTTGGCGATATTGAGTCTTTAATTAAATAAAAACAGACCTTCAATGAAGGTCTGTTTTCTTTTTATTGTGGTTAACCTACGGAGAAAAGCCGGCTTACTTGCTTTCCTTTTTGTTCTCGTCCTTGTGACAAATATCAGACATTGCACAATTCGAGCAACCACAGCCACAGGAGGTCTTTCCCTGCCTTTTATTTTTGACAAGTCTTATAATTATTCCAGCCACAACGCCCAGAAGGAGTATTGAAATAGCGATTGTGCCGATATTATTTGCTAAAAATTCAAGCATGGTGTATCCCCCCTTATGTTTATTTTTTAATGAGTGATTTTACCTTGGCTATTATTGAAAAGTCCTTTGGACGAGCTATCATGTATGCGATAAATGCGATAGCAAGCACAGCGGACACAAGTCCAAGCACGCTGGCTACAGTTGAAATTGTACCAAATAATGCTCCTGTGAAAAGTGAGCCAAGCCAGTATATTATTAGTGCCACCAAATATGCAAGGACGCATTGATAGCCGATTGCAAACCAAGTCCATTTTGCAGAATTCATCTCACGCTTAATAGCGCCGATTGCCGCAAAGCATGGAGCGCAAAGAAGATTGAATGCTAAGAAGGCATAGCCTGCAACCTTTGACATTTCAAAGAAGTCAAGCACTCCAAATACTGCCACTACCTCTTCCTTAGCCAAAAGTCCCATAAAGGTTGCAACGGTTGCCTGAATGCTACCGAAGCCAACAGGAATGAATATCCACTTGAGTGCGTTTCCTATGTATCCGAGAATACTGTCGGCAAGCTCCATTTCAAGTGCGAAGCCAAAGCCGTCTCCTGTGTTGCCAAGATGTGAGGTTGCCCAAATAACTATTGTTGAAAGAAGGATTATTGTTCCTGCCTTCTTTATAAATGACCAGCCTCTTTCCCACATGCTTCTTAGAAGGTTTATAATAGTTGGCATGTGATATGCAGGAAGCTCTAAAATAAATGGTGAAGGGTCACCTACAAATGGCTTTGTCTTTTTAAGAATAAGTCCAGATATTACAACTGCCACAATTCCAAGGAAGTACGCGCTTGGCGCTACCCACCACGCACCGCCAAAGAGTGCGCCTGAAATAAGGGCAATTATTGGAAGCTTTGCTCCACATGGGATAAAGCTGGTTGTCATGATTGTCATTCGTCTGTCGCGTTGGTTTTCTATGGTTCTTGATGCCATAATGCCAGGAACGCTACAGCCTGTGCCTATTAGCATAGGGATAAAGGATTTACCACTAAGTCCAAGCTTTCTAAATATACGGTCCATAACAAACGCGATACGTGCCATATAGCCACACGCCTCTAGGAATGCAAGCAATAGGAACAAAACAAGCATTTGAGGTACAAAGCCAAGCACTGCACCAACACCACCAACAATACCATCAACAATGAGCGATGAAAGCCACTCTGTGCAATTTATCTTTTCAAGTCCTGCCGAAACAAGAACCGGAATACCCTTAACCCAAACGCCGTATTCTGATGGGTCTGGTGCGCCCTCTATAAATGGGTCGAGAATAATATCAATTGGATATCCTGCGTCGACTAATGCTGGACCATATGAGCCATATGACTCCTCAAGCGCTTCAAAATCCTTTTTATCTATTGCCTCAAGGATTTGTCCTGCACCTGCAATTTCCTTGTCCTCTGCCCTTTCTACAAGCTCCTTAAGCGTTGCGCTTGACCAAATTGGCTCCGTATGCTCCTCAAGCACCTCATCGTAATCGCCATTCATTCCAAAAAGATGGAAGCCGTCGCCAAAGAGTCCATCATTTGTCCAGTCAGTTGCCCATGTGCCGATTGTTGTTACTGAGATGAAATATACAAGGAACATAATGATTGCAAAGATTGGAAGTGCAAGCCATCTATTAGTAACTATTCTGTCAATTCTCTCAGATACGCTTGGCTTACCGTCGTCTCTTTTTCTTAGGCATTTGCTGGTTATATCAGTTACAAGATTATATCTTTCGTTAGTAATGATGCTTTCTGCATCGTCGTCGTATTTTTTCTCTATTTCGGAAACAAGCCCCTCGATTTGTGCGATTGCATCGTCATTTATTCCAAGTGAGGCTATTGCCTTTTCATCACGCTCAAATAGCTTTACTGCGTACCATCTTTTCTTTTCCTCTGGCACAAGCTCAGCAATTAGTGCGCTGATTTTTTCAATTGCTGTTTCAATATCAGCTGAAAACTTATGTATTGGAGAAGTCTTTTTCTCACTTGCCTCAGCTATTGCTACCTCAGCAAGCTCAGATATTCCTGTTCCCTTTAGGGCAGAAATTTCAATAAACTTACATCCGATTAGCTTCGATAGCTTTTTCAAATCTATCTCATCGCCATTTTTTCTTATTATATCTGCCATATTTATTGCAACTACGACAGGTACACCTAGCTCAACAAGCTGGGTTGTGAGATATAGATTCCTTTCAAGATTTGTTCCATCAACTATATTAAGAATAGCGCTTGGATTTTCGTTAAGAATGTAGTTTCTTGCAACTACCTCCTCAAGAGTATATGGGGATAGAGAATAAATTCCAGGAAGGTCTGTAAGGATTACATTCTCATGCCTTTTAATTTTTCCTTCCTTTTTTTCAACAGTGACACCAGGCCAGTTTCCAACAAACTGATTTGAGCCAGTGAGGGCATTGAAAAGTGTTGTTTTACCCGAGTTAGGATTGCCTGCTAAAGCAATTTTAATTTCCATATATACCTCTTACTCCTCAACCTCGATTGTTGCAGCATCTTCCTTGCGAATAGATAGCTGATAGCCTCTTACTGTAATTTCAATAGGGTCTCCAAGTGGTGCAAGCTTACGCACCCTTACGGTTACTCCCTTTGTGATGCCCATATCCATTATTCTGCGCTTAAGTGCGCCCATACCATGTAGCTTAACTACCCTTGCCTCGCCACCTATTGGTATTTCCTTTAAAGTTCTCATCTTCCCTCCGAGTTAGCATATGCTAACACAAAATCATAAATCAGAGTTAGCCTCGGCTAACTACACGATAATAATATCACACAAAAGCAGGTTTGTCAAGGGCTTTTTCAAAAAAATTCGAGAAATTTTTCCATTACCTCTTCAAGCCCTTGCAAAGGCGCAAATTTACTCTTTCTTCCTTATTATTATATTCGTGCGCGAGTAATTATTGCTGGTTATAAGCAAAAAAGAGACCTTAGTAAAATCTAAGGTCTCTTAAGCTTTTATCCCTGTGCCTCTGGGGTTGTGCCAGATACTGAATAATAATTAATTGTAGCAAGACTTACGCCACCCTTGGTAAACGTATCTACTACAACGCTATTTCCTGTTGCTGCATTAGTTGTAGTTTGAACAAATTTTGTTTCGTAGGTCTTTTGGCCTGCTTCAGTTGTGATTTCGGTTGCATACATTGCAATTGCAAGCTCAGTTGCAAAGGATTTGTCATTAAAGCCACTAATCATAAAGTTGATGGTTGTGTATGAGTTATCCTCTATCTTTACCTGAAATGCCTTCTCTGTAATTTGAAGCTCACCATTTACAAAAAGATTTTCAATTGCTTCGTTTGCATAATAGGTTGCATTGAACATTAATACTCCAAAGCTAACCTCATCGCCATCTTTCAAAAAGCCCTTATAATAATCGAGTGCCACATCGTTGATTCTGTAGCCACCCGCTATTCCAAATCCGTTTGTTGTGTCCTCCTTGACAGAGTAGCCAACTGGTGTGATTATTGGGTCGGCAGGTACGCTTGTGTCAATTTCATCACAACGAATACACTTTATTTTCTTTACGCCATTTTCATCAAAGTTATCATAAGAAACACCAACAACATTTGGATTGGCAAAATTAAATTCGTGACCAAGAGCCTCCTGTAATATCTTTCCACAGCGCGAACAGCTAAGTGGCGCTAGACATGTAGGCTCACCACTAACATCGTGCTCATAGCCATATACATCGCAGTGATATAAATAGTTGATTTTGGCTGGCTGATATGCCCAGCCAGCAACAGTTTGTTCAGTTCCTGTAAAGTTAACAGTAAAGTTTGCCCAACGCGATTCCTCAAAGGCTGTTACTGATTTTGGAACATAAATCTCAATAGTCAATCCATTAAATGCATCATATGCAATCGTTTCAAGGTTTTCAGGAAGAATAATAGATTTAAGATTCTTACAGTTATAAAACGAGTAAGTGTTAATTTGGGTTATCTTAGAACCAGCTTCAAATTCAATCTCCTTAATAGAGCCGGCTGCATAAAACGCCTGCTTGTCAGAATTTCCACTTCTTCCAGTAAGAGTAGTTATGCTTGCTGGAAAATAGACATATGTTATAGCTGTGCCCTCAAACACAAAGCCAAGTCGCTCAGGGCCTGTGCCATCTGCATGAGTAACTCCCTTAAGATTCATAACAAGAATATTTCCACTCCATGCATTGGTGCTAATGCCAGAGTATGAATATCCGAGATAATAATCATCATTAACCACTGCTGCAAGCTTTGTTTTTACACTTACAACATAGTAGGTTGTAGTTCCAGAAACATATGTATAATAGGTACCATCTGTTGGCTCTTCTGTTACACGATACCATGTAAGAGCGTCGCCATCATCGTCAATTGTTGGAACTACTATTGGATTTCCAGAGGTGTCAGTTAAGCCAAGGTCAACATCCTTTGCAAAAGCTGTTATAGCAAATGCAAACGCGAAAACGAGCATCATTGTTAGAGTAATGATTAGTCTTTTTTTCATAAATCTTCTCCTTGTTTTAATTGTTTTAATAAATGGTTGATTTGTCGTTTTGTTTGTGATAAAATTGATTATAGGGGGTGATGCCATGATTATTTCTTCGCGCATAAATACGCCTAATATTGTCGTGCGTTATATTGATTTTACTGATTTACCCATAACCGTTTGCGAGTTTGGATGGGAGAAAACCTCTCCTAATCACACTTGGTCACCAAACGGTAGACCGAGATATCTTATTCACCTTATAAAAAACGGCAAGTGCACAGTTGAGCGAAATGGTGTAATCACGCATTTGTCACGAGGAGATTGCTTTATAAATCATCCCGATGAGCCGAGCGTTATCAAAACTGATTTTGCAGAGCCGTGTGAATATTATTGGATTGCCTTCAATGGTACTCACGCAAAGCGAATTTTGCAAGAAACAACCAAAAATCTATATCCAAAATTCAAGGAAAGCGGACTTGTAGCGATAGATAATCTCCTTAAAAATGAAAATTGCGACCACATAGGCTCTCTTAACGCTCTTTTTTCGGTGCTCAATTCAATAAAGGACGAAAGCAAGCCAGAGACAATAGATTTCGTAAAAAAGGCGATAATTTATATTGAAAACAATTATTTTGAAGCTTTCAATGTAAGCAAATACGCAAAACAAATTGGAATTTCACGCGCGCATTTTACAACTATATTTACCAAAAGAGTTGGAATGGCTCCTTACGATTATCTTATTAAAACAAGAATCGAAGCATCAGTGCGATATTTAAAAGAAAATAAGCTTTCAATTTCGCAGATTGCGTATAAGGTTGGCTTTTCTTCGCTTGACCGCTTCGGAAAAATGTTCAAGAAGATAACAGGTAAATCTCCAAAGAAATATAGATCCTCTAATTTAAGTATAACATAAATATATTTTAACAGTCTATATCTCATTGTTTTAAAAATTCATCGTATTGTTCGGCGTTGACTTGATAAATAAAAAACCCCAGCGAAGATCCTTGGGATTTTTATTTAATGTCTTATTGCTCCCTTACCAAATAAAGCCTTGCCTAATGTCGAGTGGCAGGCTTGTCAAGGGCTTTTTCAAAAAAATTCGAGAAATTTTTCCATTACCTCTTTAAGCCCTTGCAAAGGCGCAAATTTACTCTTTCTTCCTTATTATTATATTCGTGCGCGAGTAATTATTGCTGGTTATAAGCAAAAAAGAGACCTTAGTAAAATCTAAGGTCTCTTAAGCTTTTATTCCTGTACCTCTGGGGTTGTGCCAGATACTGAATAATAATTAATTGTAGCAAGACTTACGCCACCTTTTTTATTTTCTCTCATTAAAATAAGCTTTTAGCTTTTCAAAGGTTTCATCGCTGATCACATGCTCTATCTTGCATGCGTCCTCAGAGGCGACCTCATTGCTTACTCCAATTGATTTTAAAAGTGAAGTCAAAAGGACATGCCTTTCATACACCTTTTTTGCTACTGCCTTGCCATTTTCAGTAAGCTCAATGCCTCCATCCTTGGCTACAGTAATATATCCACCATCCTTTAAAAGACCCATGGCACGACTTACGCTTGGCTTGGAAAAGCCCATATACTCGCACACATCTACTGCGCGTACAAAGCCCTTTGTCTCCTTCAAGCGTGATATGGATTCAAGATACATCTCGCCTGATTCCTGTAATTGCATAAAAGACACTCCTTTCCTTTATTTTTCTTTTGCTTCGCTTTATGCGTTTATAATTGCGTTGATAATGCTACGACGAGCCTCAAGCACCTCTGTCGCATCGTCCTTATTTTCGCCTCTTACTGAGTAATAAACCTTAATCTTTGGCTCAGTTCCAGATGGGCGGATTGCAATCCATGAGCCATCTGCAAATACGAACTTGAGAACATCGGATTTTGGCAAATTGTCGATACCCTTTTCATAGTCATAAACGGTAACGATGCCATCCATCAAGGATGCGCCCTTTTCTCTCATTTCCTTCATAATTGCCTTGATTCTTTCAACTCCATCAATTCCCTTGAGGGTGAAGTTATCAAGCTTATCGAGATAGTAGCCATATTTATCATAAATTTCGTTCATTACATCTACAAGGGTCTTGCCTTGATTCTTATAGTAGCAAGCCATTTCACAAATGAGCATAGATGCAACAACTGCATCCTTATCTCTTGCGTGCATTCCTACAAGATAGCCGTAGCTCTCCTCATAGCCGATAACGAATTTCTTGCCTGTTTTTTCATAGATGCCCATTTGCTCACCAATGAACTTAAAGCCAGTCAAGGTTTCTACAACCTGACAGCCATTTGCCTTTGCTACAACAGCACCAAGCTCACTAGTTACAATGGTCTTTACAACCATTGAGGTTTCATCTATATCATTCTTGTTCATTTTAGCCACATAGTCAACCAAAAGTGCGCCCACCTGATTTCCTGTGAGAAGCTTTACTCCGTCCTTGGTGTTTACTGCGATACCAACACGGTCACAGTCTGGGTCTGTACCGAACATTATATCTGCACCAATTTCCTCGCAAAGCTTAATTCCCATAGCAAGCGCCTCTGCATTTTCTGGGTTAGGTGATGCAACGGTTGGGAAATCACCATTTGGCATTTCCTGCTCTTTAACGATTGTTACATCATATCCAAGCTCAGAAAGAACTCTGCGAACAGGTATGTTTCCTGTGCCGTGAAGTGCTGTATAAACGATTTTTGCGCTCTTGTCGCCGATGTCGTGCGCCTGTGCCTTTACGCACTCGTTAAATTTATCAAGCACACAGCTACAAATGCTCTTTAGCATACCACTCTCTCTTGCCTCTGCCTCGTTTGCAACAGGAATAGAGGTGATGTCCTCAATTGCGTTTACATATGAGATGATTTTATTTGCGTCATCTATAAGAACCTGACAGCCCTCATCATCGTAAACCTTATAGCCGTTATATTCACTTGGGTTATGGCTAGCTGTTACTACTATGCCACCAACACAGCCAAGCTCTCTTACTGTGAATGAAAGCACAGGTGTTGGCTCAAGCTGATCGTAAAGATGCGCTGGAATGCCTGCAGCAACAAGTGTTAGTGCAGCCTCCTTTGCAAATGCGCTTGAATTATTTCTGGAATCATATCCAATAGCAACTCCTCTTGACACAGCCTCGCCATACTTATCGTTAAGATAATTAGCAAAGCCTCTTGTAGCCTTTCTAATGATATATTTGTTCATTCGGTTTGTGCCTGCGCCCATTACGCCACGAAGTCCACCTGTTCCAAACTCTAGGTCACGCCAGAAGCGATCCTCTATTTCTTTTTCGTCAAGTCCTGCGCTAAGCTCTTTTCTCGTTTCCTCATCAAAAAGCTCATTTGTGCGCCAAAGCTCATAGGTATCAAGGATTTTCTTTGAAAGTGCCATCGTAATATCTCC
>JAGALI010000092.1 GCA_017625275.1 Clostridia bacterium | reverse complement strand
TGTAAGTATTATGTTGCTATACTTACCCATGATTTCACAAATTAAATATTTTTTTGATTTGAAGCCCATTTCATCATATGCCTCAAATTCAAGCTCACAAGCACGCTCATATCCAAGCTGAGTTATCCCAAGCATCTTAGACCCGCCAAGATGCTTTCGCAAAAGCATACAAAACATAGGCGCTTTAGTCGGATTTTCAGAGCGAGACGAGGTGAGATTCATTCTGGGATAATTTGAGCCAGCATTGATAAGAAGCCTTAAATTTTCTCTACCTGCATGCAACAATATAATGATTTCATCATTAACAGGCTGATATATTTTTTCTACCTTACAAGCTCCATATGCGTTTATTTCATTAACTACACATCGGAGCATTCCTGCATCATATGCCATTTTCTTTTTCCTTAATCGTTTCTATAACAAATATAATAATAGGTTTCTGCAATTTGCTTAAAGCCACACTTTTTTGCAAGTGCTGAGGAAGCAACATTATCCTTTTTTGTGGTATATGCAACGCGATGTCCCTTTGATGTGAGATACTCGCACATAGCGCTAACATTGGAAGCCCCATAACCCATTCCTCTATATGACGGATTTGTATAAACATTTATCTCGGTTGCGCCGATGAATACGCCTTCTGTATTCATTTCACAAACGGATACAATCTTTCCATCATCAACAGTTACAAAATAACACTCATCGCTATCAGATGGTATTTCCTCAAGCTCATAATCAGTTAAATTTTTATATCCATCAGAGGATTTTACCATGAAAGTATTTGGCAATATAAGTGATTTTTTCAGGTCTCCTAAGACATAGGTCAAAATATGCCCCTCTGATATATCATCAACAAAATAGCCCCAGCTATTGACAATTGGTTCTAGATTGGCATGAATAAATTCCACGCTTTCCTTTTCAAAGGGATGAGAAATGAAATCACGCTCTAATATTTTCGCAAGCTCCAAGGTTCTTTCAAAGGTTACAATCTCAACCTCATTATCACGCCTGGTAATTTCTAAAGGAACTAATGCCTCCTCCTTGTTTTCAAATAGCGCTTTTTCAATTTCAGGACTTTCTAAAATTATCATTTTTAACTTTCCTTCTTGTATTTCTATGATTTATTTTACTACATTAGCATCTCCAAGTCAAATATTTTTTAAGTTTTTAATAATATTTTATAATTTATTATAGATTTTTTCGCAAGTTTATGCTATACTGTACCTTAAGGTACTATGTACTTAAGCAGATTTGACTATAGATATATCTGCAAAAATGCAAAACCCCTATGAAAGGAAACAACAAAATGACTACATATAACGAAATATGTGAACAATATACATTGCCAGTTTTGCCTATGCGTGGAGTGGTGGCGTTTCCATCCGTCCCTGTTAGTATTGAGGTTGGCCGTCAATTTTCAAAAAACGCCGTTGATATGGCACAAAAAACAGGCTCATATGTATATCTTGTTGCACAAAAAAACCACGACGAGGAAGAAAAAATAATTGCTAATCTTGAAGGCGTTGGCGTTATTGCTAAAATCAAGCAGGTTATTGCTGGAAATGATGGTAATTTAAAGGCTGTTTTTGAGGGCGTTAGCCGTGCCGAAACAGGCTCTGTCTCTATGGCTGGTGGCTACTATATTGCAGCTGTTACCTCTAAAAAGCTCGAGGTGTCTGGTTATCCAAAGGAAAAGGAAGAGGC
The DNA here is from genome assembly GCA_017625275.1 of Clostridia bacterium. GTDB lineage: Bacteria > Bacillota > Clostridia > Oscillospirales > CAG-272 > RGIG2000. The sequence goes on along the minus strand of JAGALI010000092.1, from coordinate 1,113 downwards.
GTTAATTCGTAGAATTAAGGCTGGTATTCATTCCATTATCTCTCTATTTCCTCTTCCATCAAAGGAATTCTCCTCAAAGGCAGAGCTGATTGATGATATTGATTTTCTTTGCGATTTTACTGCGTCTAATCTTCTTGTAAAGCTTGAGGACAAGCAAGCAATACTCAATAAATTCGATATGTACGAAAGAGCTACTGCTCTAATTAAAATTCTATCTCGCGAGGCTCGTATAATTAAAATCGAAGCTGGTATTCAAAGAAAAACCAAGGAAAAGATTGACGAAAGCCAAAAGGAATATTATCTTCGCGAGCAAATAAAGGTGCTCCAAAGTGAGCTTGGTAACGATGTTGCCAGTGAAAGTGAGGAAATTTACGATGAAATTATTTCAAAGAAATTTCCAAAGGCTGTTGAGGAAAAGCTTTTAAAGGAATTGTATAAATTTAACAAGGCTCCATTTGGAACTCCTGAGGCTACTGTTCTTCGTAGCTATCTTGAAACCTGTCTTGAAATTCCTTTTGGAAAGCTTTCAAAGGATAGCACAGATGTCAGCGTTGCTAGAAAAATTCTTGACGATGACCATTATGGACTAGAAAAGGTAAAGGAAAGGATTCTTGAATTTATTGCCGTAAAGCAGTTAAATCCAGACATTAAAAATCAAATAATTTGTCTTGTTGGCCCTCCAGGTGTTGGTAAGACCTCTCTATGCGCATCTATTGCACGCGCTCTCAAGCGTAAATATGTGCGTGTTTCTCTTGGTGGAGTTAGAGACGAGGCTGATATTCGCGGTCACAGAAAAACATATGTTGGCGCTATGCCTGGCAGAATTATAAATGCACTTATCGAATGCAAAACATCAAATCCTGTTATGGTTTTCGATGAAATTGATAAAATGACAAGTGACTCTCGTGGTGACCCTGCCTCTGCTATGCTTGAGGTTCTTGATGGCGAGCAAAACAAGGCATTTCGTGACCACTTTGTTGAGATTGATGTTGACCTTTCAAGCTGTATGTTTATTGCAACTGCCAACTCTCTTGACACTATTCCAAAGCCACTTATAGATAGAATGGAAATAATCGAGCTTTCTTCCTATACAAAGCACGAAAAGCTAAATAT
>JAGALI010000091.1 GCA_017625275.1 Clostridia bacterium | reverse complement strand
TATAAAAAGCACCAGCTTTCTAAAAACAGCCGACGAGGTAGTCAGAATTGCTAAGGAAAAGGGCGCAACCCTTATCGTTTTAGGTCATCCCATAAACATGAATGGCACTCTTGGACCGAGATCTGAAAAGGCACAGGCATTCAAGAAGCGTCTTGAGGAGCTTTGTCAGATTCCCGTGGTGCTTTTTGACGAAAGACTTTCCACGGCTAACGCCCACACTATGCTTAACATTACTAATACCAAAGGGCAAAAGAGAAAAAATATTATTGATGAAATGTCAGCCTGTTTAATACTGCAAAGCTATTTGGATAGCCACAAAAACTAAAGGAGAAATTTTAATGAAAGATAAAAAGCCCAATTCTTGTCCTGTCAATTCCGTTGGCGGTCAAGCAGTTATCGAGGGCGTTATGATGAAAAACGGCACCAAGGTTTCCTTGGCTGTCCGTAAGGATGACGGCACTATTGAAATTAAGAACAGTGAATTTCATCCTGTAAAGGAGAAGCACAAAATCCTCGGCTTGCCTCTTATTCGTGGCGTTGTTGGATTTTTTGAATCTATGATTCTTTCCTTCAAAACCTTATCTCAGGCAACCGACATGCTCGGTCTTGAGGACGAGGATGAAAAGAAAAAGAAGGGAGAAAAGAAGGACTCGGGTGCTGGCTCTGTTATGCTAATGGCAGTATCCCTCGTTTTGGGAATTGCTCTTGCTCTTGTTTTGTTTTCCTTTCTTCCAACCTGGATTGGAAAGCTTCTTACCGACACCTTTAGCCTTGACAAGGAGGCATGGTATTATTTTCCTGTGCTTGCCTCAATTGAGGGCGTGCTAAAGGTTATTATCTTTATTGCTTATCTGGCAGGAGTGTCTATAATGAAGGACATAAGGCGCACCTTCCAATATCACGGAGCAGAGCATAAATCTATTGCTTGCCTTGAAAAGGGACTTGAGCTAACACCAGAAAATGCAAGAAAATGCACGCGCTTCCACCCACGCTGCGGCACCAGCTTTATGTTTGTTATGGTGCTAATCAGCATTATAATCGGAATTTTCATTCAAATTGAAGAAACCTGGATACGCTCCCTTGTCAAAATCGCAATCCTTCCACTTATTATGGGCGTTGGCTATGAATTTATTATGTTTGCCGGCAAGCATCAAAACTGGTTCACGCGCGCACTGTCGGCCCCTGGACTCTGGATGCAGAGAATTACAACCAAGGAGCCTGATGATTATCAGCTTGCTGTTGCTATTTGCGCTATAAAATCAACCATGCCGGAAAGATTCCCTGATTTTGATCCATCTGCTTACACAATAACCAAGGAGCAAAACAAAGGGCATATCGCTTATATGGATGAAAAGCCCAAGAAAAAGGACAAAAAGAAAGAATCAGCGGAGCAAAGCACAAGCGAAAATCAAGGTCAAGACGAGAATAATTAGTTATTTTTCTAATATTTTTGCAAAATTATTCAAAAAATATTAAAATTTTCCATTATTTTTCAAATAATATATTGCATTTATATATATTATATGT
>JAGALI010000090.1 GCA_017625275.1 Clostridia bacterium | reverse complement strand
ATGACTGATGTAAAAAAAGGATTAAGCGATAAAGAGGTAATAGAATCACGCAAAAAATATGGAGAAAACAAAATAGAGGCTCACTCAAGGGTGAGCTTTTTTGGGTCGTTCATATCAAATCTTAAGGACCCTATTATAAGAATTTTAATAGTAGCAATTTTTATAAATATTATATTTATGATACCAAATGTTAATTGGTTCGAGGTTGGTGGAATTGCCCTATCTGTATTTATTGCTACCTTTGTTTCCACCCTGTCAGAATTTTCTAGTGGAAATGCCTTTGAAAAGCTAAAAACGGAAAGTGAAAGCGCCCTGTGTCGTGTAAGACGCAATGGAAGGGTCGAGGAATTGTGCACCAGCGAGGTCGTAGTAGGTGATATTGTAATACTTAGCGCAGGTGAGCGTGTATATGCCGACATGAAGCTTTTAAGTGGTGAAGCTTCGATTGATGAATCTGCACTTACAGGAGAAAGTGCAGAAATAAAAAAGACATCAAAAGGGGATTCTAGAGTGCTGAAGGGAAGCCTTGTGCTTTCTGGCAGTGCCGAGTGCGAAATTGTAGCAGTAGGTGAGGGTACCTATTATGGAACAGTTGCAAGGGAGCTTGCCCAGGATACTCGCCCAAGTCCGCTTAAGCATCGCTTGTCAAGGCTTGCCAAAAGCATAAGCATTCTTGGATATATTGCCTCAGGCCTAATTGCATTTGCCTATCTCTTTAATGTATTTTTTATTGATAGCCATATGGTGTGGTCGGAGATACTTTTAAAGCTTCAGGACATAAAATTTGTTCTATCCAGCCTTCTTAGTGCGTTGACTCTTGCGGTGTCAATTATCGTTGTGGCAGTCCCCGAGGGGCTTCCTATGATGATAACCGTAGTGCTTTGCTCCAATATGAAAAAGATGATAAACGACGGAGTAGTGGTTCGGAAGCTTGTAGGCATTGAAACCTCTGGAAGCTTGAATTTGCTCTTTACAGACAAGACAGGAACTCTTACAGAGGGAAGGCTAAAGGCAAAGGGAATATACCTCGCAGACGGCTCAAGCCTAGCTACAATCAAGGACGCGCAAAAGCACCCCATATATAAAAAATACCTTACAATGTGTGCAGGACTTTGTAATAGTGCCACCTATGACGGTAGGCGCGCCATAGGCTCTGATGCTACAGATAGAGCAATAATGGAAATGATAAGGGGAGAGGTGCCTAGCGCAATAGAAAAAGAAAAGGACTCCTTTGATAGCACAAAAAAATATATGTCAGTTCGCGTCAGCTGTGAGGGCGAGGAATTTACCCTTGTTAAGGGAGCTCCAGAAAGATTGCTTGATAAATGTACCACATACCTTAATTTAAATGGTGAAATATGTACCTTGAAAAGCAAGGAGACTACTTTTAAAAGGCTAAAGGAGTTAACCTCAGCATCATATAGAGTAGTAGCACTGACAATGCAAAAGACCGACACAGATGGTGGTATTACATTAATTGCCCTTGTTGCAATACGCGATAAAATTAGAAAAGAGGTGCCAACAGCCATAAGAGAGGTAAGTGGCGCAGGCGTTGGGGTAATTATGATAACTGGTGATAACAAGGATACAGCCGAGGCGATAGCAAAGGAATGTGGTATTATTTCCTCATATACTAAAAGGAAGCTCGTTCTTACAGGTGATATGCTGTCAAAAATGAGTGACGAGGAAATAGCGGAGCAAATTCCAGCCCTTGCTGTGATTGCAAGGGCTCTGCCAACGGATAAAAGTCGTCTTGTAAGAATAGCCCAAGAAATGGGACTTGTGGTCGGCATGACAGGAGACGGAATCAACGACGCATCATCGCTGAAATCAGCAGATGTTGGCTTTGCAATGGGGTCAGGCACTGATGTGGCAAAGGAAGCAAGCGATATAGTTATTACAGATAATAACTTCGCTTCAATTGTAAAGGCAATTCTTTATGGAAGAACAATCTTTGAATCAATACGCAAATTCATAGTATTTCAGCTTACAATGAACCTAGGTGCAGTTGGTATATCTCTTATAGGCCCATTTATAGGTGTTGAAAGCCCAGTTACCGTTAGCCAAATGCTTTGGGTAAATATAATAATGGATACTCTTGGCGCGCTTGCCTTTGCGTCAGAGCCACCAGAGCGTGAATTTATGTGTCAGCCACCAAAATCACGCGATGAGCAGATAATTTCAAGCCCAATGCTAAAGCAAATAGTTCTCACAGGAGCATATATTTTAGCTCTATGTGTTTGGTTTTTAAAGAGCGATACAGTCCCAATGCTTCTTTATAGAGCTGACGAAAAGTACATTCTTAGCGCCTTTTTCTGTATGTTTATCTTTACAGGCATCTTTGTTTGCTTCACATCGCGTACAACTAGATTAAATCTTTTTGCCCATTTAAAGGAAAATAAATCCTTTATTTTAATAATGCTTTTAATCTCGCTAACGCAAATGAGCCTTGTTTATTTTGGAAAAGAAGTGTTTAGGGCAACCCCTCTTGCACTGCACGACCTTTTGTCTGTAATTGTAATTTCCTTTAGTGTTGTAATATTTGATTTTTTAAGAAAGCTATTTAGGAATAAAGCGCGAAACAAAGGAATAAGATTAAATAGTAAAATTGGAGGAAAGAAAAATGTCAAATAATAAATATCTCCCCGAGGGAAGCTTAATAGGCACAGCCGAAAACAGAGAATACATTTCAAGCCTACATGGACTTGAAAGGGCAAGACAGGAGGGTAAAATTCTAGAGGGAATAGTAGCCCTTTGTGATAGCGATACATATACCCTTCATATAGACCTTGGTGGAGTGGACGGAATAATTGAGAGAGAAGAGGTGCTTCTTGGCGAAGAAATAAAGGATATTGCAATAATAACAAGGGTTGGAAAGCCTGTTGCATTTAAGGTAATGCAGTTGGTCCTAGAGGATACCGAAAAACCATATGCAATTCTGTCGCGTAAGGAGGCTCAAAGAGAGTGTCTAAATTCCTATCTTTTAGACCTGATACCAGGCGATATAGTGCCAGCTAGAATAACGCACTTTGAGCCGTTTGGCGCTTTTGTGGATATAGGCTGTGGTATAATATCCTTAATTTCGGTTGACTCAATATCGGTTTCAAGAATACCAGGACCAAGAGAGCGCTTTAGCATGCGCGAGCAAATAAAGGTTGTTATAAAAAGTATTGATTATGACACGGGCAGGATTTACACCTCGACAAGAGAGCTATTTGGAACATGGGAGGAAAACGCATCAAAATTTGCCACAGGGCAGACTGTTTCAGGAATTGTAAGAAGCATTGAGCCATATGGGATTTTCGTTGAGCTAACACCAAATCTTGCAGGACTTGCAGAGCTTAAGGAGGGTGTGCAGGCAGGTCAAGCATGCGCTGTGTACATAAAAAGCATAGTTCCCGAAAAAATGAAAATAAAGCTGGTAATCATAGACACATATGATGCTCCCCCACCTAAAAAGCCAGAATATTTAATAGATACCGATAAGGTTACTCATATAGATAGCTGGCATTATTCTCCAAGCAATTGCGATAGAAAAATTGAAACTATATTCTAAAAAAACAGGCACATTTGTGCCTGTTTTTCTTTATTCATCAGCCTCGTCAGTGCTTTTCTCTGGGTCATTTTCCTTTACTACAGAAGCATCATAAAGATTGCT
>JAGALI010000089.1 GCA_017625275.1 Clostridia bacterium | reverse complement strand
CGCCACAGCTACCCCATAAATTTACAATAGTATTTTACTATAAAATATGTCATATTGCAATACTTTTTTTAATATTTGTGCGAAAAATCAATAAATTTCGATAAGCTCCTTTGGGCTTTTGGTAAGATTTCTAATTTCGCCCTCTTTTATTATTACCAAATCCTCTATTCTACAACCATATTTGCCACTTATATAAATTCCTGGCTCTACTGTTACGACATTTGATGGCACTAGGATTTTATCGTTTCTTTGGCTAAGATTAGGTCTTTCGTGAATTTCGAGCCCTACTCCATGGCCGAGAGAGTGTCCAAAGGTACCCTTATAATCCACATCTATTATATCTCTTGCGACCTTGTCTGCATCAGAGCACTTAACACCATCGCGCAGCATTTCAAGCGCGCTTTTCTGAGCCTTTAGCACAGTATTATAAAGCTTCTTCATTTCCTCGTCTGCCTTGCCGATGCAAATGGTTCTTGTCATGTCGGAATGATAGCCATCATACAGTGCGCCAAAATCCATTGTCAAAAAGCCCTTTTTAAGCCTTGTATCGCTTGGAGTTCCGTGTGGCATTGAGGTCTTTTCTCCACTTATGGCAATTGTTTCAAAACTTTTATCCTCTGCCCCATGCTTTCGCATATAATATTCGAGCTCTGCAGCGACATTGTTTTCTGTCATGGTTGGTGTAATAGTCCTTAATATGTGTGCAAATGCGCCATCTGTGATTTCTTGAGCTATTGCAATTTTCTCAAGCTCCTTAGGGCTTTTTATTTCACGCATTTGCTCTATTGTATCACCTATAGGAGCAAGGCTTGTATTTAACTTTTCCTCGTATCTTTTGTAAAGAAAATGGCTTAAGCGAGTATCCTCTATTCCTATGCTTTTTATGCTTTCCTTATGGATTATATCATTTATTGCATCAGTTGCTTGATATGTATCGAGTAAGGAATAATACATACCTATTGTTGCCCTTGCCTTTTCTACATATCGAAAATCCTCAAATGCGTATGCACTCTCTCTTGTTATAAGCAAAAGTGCATCAGGATTGTCAAAGGTGGCAAAATAACGATGGCTTACTGCCGACGTGATAAGACAAGCATCTATTTTCAAATCATCAAAGCGTGACCTTAACGCTTCTATTCTATTTAACATAAAATCACCTCTTTTATATTTTATCACACACAAGCAATGATATTCAAGTGATTTGTTGACTTTTAGCCTGTTGTGTGGTATAATAATTAAGTAATTTTGAAAAAGGAGTAATATCTTAATGAAAAGGATTATTGCTTTTATTATAATTTTGTGTATGGTATTTTCAATGACTGCGTGCTTTAACGATACCGAGGTGCCGTCATCTAGCACTGAAAGCTCCAGTAATAAGCCCAACGAAAAGCCAAGTGAGGAATCCAGCGAAGAGCCTAGCGAAGAGCCTAGTGAAGAGCCTAGCGAGGAAACAAGCGAGGAATCTAGCGAGGAAGAAAGCTCCAACGAGGTAGTAAAGCCTGTTGTTACGGAGTACGGTGATTTTTCATCTGCCATTGATAAAACAGCCTCTTCTACCGATAGATTAAAGCAAATGTCTCTATCAAGACTCGCATATAACAAGGGAAATTCAAGCTATACAGCGTCGCAATTAAATTCTACTGTAAGTAATGCCCAAACCATAGTAAGTGGTGGCGCTCTCTTAGGATATAGCAATTCAAGTAAGCTTCTTAAGCACTACCTTAACAATTCTGGCGAGAATTATATAATTGATATGGACGAGTTTTTGTCTGATTCAAAGGTGCTTGCCACCAGAGACTCAAGCATCAACTCCGCCCTAAGGGCGTGCGAAAAGCTGGCGCGTGAGGGTGAGGCCATCAATGTATATCAAAAAAGCGAGGTTGTTCATCACGATTTAACTGGAGACTGGCACTATGCCGTTGGCTCGTACTTCTCGCATGTAGAGGTTAAAAATCTACGTGTAGATGGAAGCGTTTATTCTGCTACTATCGTATATAAGGTTACTGACTTTTATAACTGGGATGTAACAGATGATAACAATGTTTTCAAGTTTGTAGATTTATCTCCTAAGGATTTGTATCAGCTACATTGTCAGGGCATGGCACAGGAATTTTTATCACAAGGTGAGGCATCTTATACTATCTCTTGGGTTAAGGGCTCCAGCATTAACACAATCCCACAATTTAACTAAAACAAACGCATCAGCAATTACTGATGCGTTTTTCTATTTCAACAAATCCTTTACAACCTCTGAGGCGATTATAAGTCCTACAACAGATGGAATAAATGCACACGAGCCTGGTACGCGCTTACCCCTTTGCTCTGTATCAAGCATTATTGGTTGTTCCTTGGAATAGACAACCTTTAATGATGCAATTTTTCTCTTCTTGAGCTCTGTACGCATTACTCGCGCGAGAGGGCAAACAGAGGTTTTATAAATATCACTAATCTCAAAGGCTGTGGGGTCGAGCTTATTGCCTGCGCCCATTGAGGAAATTATTGGTGTTTTTGTCAAGCTGGCTTGCATTACTAGCTCAATTTTACCACTTACTGTGTCGATTGCGTCGACGATATAGTCGTATTTTGAAAAATCAAAGCTTGATGAGGCTTCGGGCGTGTAAAAGGTATTATATGCCTCTACATTTATTTTTGGGTTAATGTCAAGCATTCTCTCCCTCATAACCTCAGTTTTATAT
>JAGALI010000088.1 GCA_017625275.1 Clostridia bacterium | reverse complement strand
GGCGATGCGCCATAATAAAATCGCAGAAAGCGCATCAAAGCAAAGTGGCAGGGGAATAATTCCCGAGGTGCGCGAGGCAATAACCTATAAGCAAGCCCTAGAGGACGCAAAAAAATCAGACCTTATAATTTTCTGCTACGAGGGTGATGGCACACAAAGCCTAAAGACCATTTTAAAGGAGCAAGGCGAGGCAAAATCCATCTCGGTAATCATCGGCTCAGAGGGTGGCTTTAGCATAAAAGAGGTAGAAATGGCAAAGGAGGCAGGCGCAAGGGTCGCAGGTCTTGGAAAACGCATTTTAAGATGTGAAACTGCACCCACCTTCGCTCTATCGTGCATTGTGTACGAAACGGAACTGTGATTTTTGTTCAAAATGGCGAAAAAATGTACAAAATTCACAAAAAAATATCAAAAAACCTATTGAAAAAGGCAACAAAATAGTGTAATATAGATATACCGAATGCACAAATTGCACAAAAAGTGCATTTTCACAAAAAATAAAATGGAGGGACAGTATGTCTAACAGATTATTCCAAGGAATTATTCACCAAATGCACGACGCGGTAGATCGTGTAATCGGCGTAATTGATGGCGCTGGCTTTGTAATCGCTTGTAGTGAGCTTTCTAAAATAGGCGAGAACAGAGAATATGTAACACAGCAAATGGACCTCACAGCAGACGTTGCCGAGATTGAAGGCTATACCTATCAGCACATCGGTAACACCTCAAACACAGAATTTATCGTATTTGTAGAGGGCGAGGATAAAATCGCTGAAAGATATGCAGCAATTCTTTCTGTATCTCTTGCAAATATCAAAAATTACTACGACGAAAAATTTGACAAGAGCTCATTTATCAAAAACATCATAATGGATAACATTCTTCCAAGCGATATTTACGCAAAGAGTAGAGAGCTTCATTTTGATGGTAACGAATCAAGAGTAGTTCTTCTTGTTAGATTCTATTCAAGAACAGACATTCTCCCCTTTGACATAATCCAAAATATGTTCCCAGACAAGACAAAGGACTATATCATCGCAATTGGTGAGCAGGATATTGTAATTGTTAAGGAGCTTCCGTCTGATGCTACCACAGCAAGCATTGAGCAGATTGCACAGGGCATCTCAGACACACTCAACACAGAATTTTACTGCCGTGTTGGTATCGGTATCGGCACAGTTGTTAATAATATCAAGGACCTTGCGCGCTCCTATAAGGAGGCACAAATCGCAATTGAGGTAGGTAAGGTATTTGAAAGCGAGAAGGAAATCGTAAGCTACGAAAACCTTGGAATTGGAAGACTTATATATCAGCTTCCAACCACACTTTGCGAAATTTATCTTTCCGAAATCTTTAAGCACGGCTCTCTTGAAACACTTGATAAGGAAACACTTCAAACAATTCAGGTATTCTTTGAGAACAACCTCAACGTTTCCGAAACCTCAAGAAAGCTATTTGTACACATAAACACACTTGTATACAGACTAGAAAAGATTAAGAAGCTAACAGGTCTTGACCTTCGTGAGTTTGACCACGCAATAACCTTCAAGGTAGCTCTTATGGTAAGACGTTATCTTACAGCAAAGCCAATCAAATTCTAATTCAAGCAAAAACTAAGCAAGAAAGGGCATAATCGCATAGGTGATTAAGATGCAAGAGAAGACAAAATATACAAAAGAGGGCTTTGCGAAGCTCCAAGAGGAATACGAATATTTAAAAAATGTCCGTCGTCAAGAGGTTAAGGAGCAACTAAAGGTTGCAAGAAGCTTTGGTGACCTTTCCGAGAACAGTGAATATGACGAGGCAAGAGACCAACAGGCAAAGGTAGAGGCAAGAATTGCTGAGCTTGAATATCTTATCAAAAACGCAGAGGTAGTAGACACCGATACAATCAAAAATGTTGTAGCGCTAGGCACATCTGTAGTTCTTAAATATGCTGATGGCAAAGAGGTTACCTATCATGTTGTTGGCTCAAACGAGGTAGACCCAATTAACAAAAAAATCTCCGATCAATCTCCAATTGGCAGGGCAGTTGTAGGTAGCAAGAAGGGCGCAACAGTAACCATCGATGCTCCAACTGGCGAAAAGGAAGCAAAAATTCTAGATTTCTATAAGACAAAATAAGGTGACAATATGCAAGAAAATAACAATCAAAATGTAGCTGAGGAGCTTGAACTAAGTGAGCTTTTGCAGATAAGACGCGATAAGCTCAGCGCGCTTTGTGAGGCAGGTGCAAATCCATTTGAAATCACAAAGTTCGATGTAACAATGCTCAGCGCTGATGCAATAAAGGAATTTGAATCGCGTGAGGCATCACTTGCAGAGGGAGAGGAAATCCCTGTATCAGTTGCAGGTAGAATGATGAGCCGTCGTATCATGGGTAAGGCATCCTTTGCTCATTTAATGGACGAGTAGGGTCAAATCCAGCTATATGTGTCTAGAAATGACCTTGGTGATGACGATTACGCATCATTTAAAAAATGGGATATCGGTGATGTTATCGGTATCGAGGGTGTGCTTTTCCGTACAAGAACAGGAGAGGTTTCTATCCACGCAAAGAAGGCAACCCTTCTTGCAAAATCTCTTATTCCACTTCCAGAAAAGTTCCATGGATTAAAGGACCTTGAAACTCGTTATAGACAAAGATATGTTGACCTCATTGTAAACCCAGAGGTTAAGGATACATTTGTAAAAAGGTCTCAAATTCTCAAGGAAATTCGTGCTTACCTTGATGGTAAGGGCTTCCTTGAGGTAGATACACCTATCCTCGTTCCACTTGAAATAGGTGCTAGTGCAAGACCATTTGTAACCCATCATAACACACTCGATATGGATATGTATCTCCGTATCGAAACAGAGCTTTATCTAAAGCGTCTTATTGTTGGTGGAATGCATAGGGTATATGAGGTTGGCCGTATCTTCAGAAACGAGGGTATGGACACAAAGCATAACCCAGAATTTACAACAATCGAGCTTTATCAGGCATTCACCGATTATAAGGGAATGATGGACCTTGTTGAGGAGCTTTATAAGCTTCTTGCAGTTAAGATTTGTGGCTCTGAGAAAATCACATATCAAGGCATTGAAATTGATATGGGTCACTGGGAAAGACTTACAATGGCTGAGGCTGTTAAGAAATATAGTGGCGCAGATTACTATGCTTGGGCAGACGATGCAGACGCAAGACGCGTAGCAAAGGAGCTCCATGTAGAGGTAGATGCAGACGCAACAAAGGGAAGAGTACTTATTGAGCTATTTGATGCATATGTAGAGGAAAAGCTTATT
>JAGALI010000087.1 GCA_017625275.1 Clostridia bacterium | reverse complement strand
TAGACCTTTATTTTATCCTTGTATTTTTCCTTAAGAGCTGTCAGCGTGCTTACATACTCGGAAATTCTTTCCTTTTTAATATCCCAAGAGCATTCAAAATCAAATGGAGAGTGGTCGGAAAAGCCTATTTCCGTGCATCCTAAGGCAATCGCCTGCTTTATCATTTCCTCGGCTGTGTTTTTGCCGTCACTGAAGGTGGTATGAAGATGATAGGTAGAAAGACTCATTATACCATTTTCTCCTGCTTAACCTTGTGGTCTATTATGTGCCTTGAGGCCAGCTCTCTATGAACGTCCTCAACGCTAATACCCATTTGAACCATGAGAACCATTAAATGATATGCAAGGTCGGCAATTTCATAAATTGTCTCCTTTTTATCGTCTGCCTTGCCAGCTATAATTACCTCTGTGCACTCCTCTCCAACCTTTTTGAGAATTTTGTCAATTCCCTTATCAAAAAGATAGGTTGTATAGGAGCCCTCAGGACGCTCCTTCATTCTGCCAATCAAAAGCTCATAAAGCCCTTGAAGGGTAAACTCATGAAGCTCTGGGCTTTGATATACTGGCTTTGTAAAGCAGGAATTTGTTCCTGTATGGCAGGCTGGTCCGTCCTTTTCGACAACCACAACAAGTGCATCATTATCACAGTCTGCAGTTATTGAAACGATATGCTGATAGTTTCCACTTGTTTCACCCTTTAGCCAAAGCTCCTGTCTTGAACGGCTATAAAAGCAGGTAAGTCCCTTTTCCATTGAAGCCCTTAGGCTTTCCTTATTCATATATGCAACAGTCAACACCTCTTTTGTTATAGAGTCCACAACCACTGCTGGGATAAGTCCCTTTTCGTCAAATTTTAGTTCGTCTATGTTTATCATTTTATAACCTCACTATTATATCATTGCGTGCAAGCTCTTTTTTAAGGTCTGAAATTTGAACCTCTCCAAAATGGAATATTGAGGCTGCAAGACCTGCATCAATATCTGGAATCGCCTTGAAAAGCTTTGTAAAATCGTCAATACAGCCTGCGCCACCTGATGCGATTACAGGCACATTTACAGCATCGCAAACTGCCTTTAGCATCTCAATATCAAAGCCCTTTTTAACTCCGTCTGTGTCGATAGAGTTGACAACAACCTCGCCTGCACCGTTTTCTACACAGCGCTTAATCCACGAGATTGCCTCCATTCCTGTGTTCTCGCGTCCACCCTTAGCAAATACGCGAAATACACCGTCTACTCTTTTTACATCAGCTGAAATTACAACACACTGGTTACCATATCTTTGGGCTGCGGCTGAAACCAAATCTGGATTTTTGATAGCGCCAGAATTTACGCTAACCTTATCTGCACCACACTTGAGCACTCTATCAAAATCGTCAAGCGTGTTTATGCCACCACCTACTGTAAGTGGAATAAATATTGTTTTTGCTACCTCTGTAAGAATATCGGTAAAGAGAGCGCGCCCCTCGGCAGAGGCTGTTATATCATAAAACACAAGCTCATCTGCACCACATTCAGAGTAAAATTTAGCAAGCTTGACTGGTGAGGACACATCTGCGAGCCCAAGGAAATTTACACCCTTTACAACTCGTCCGTCCTTGACATCGAGGCAGGGTATTATTCTTTTTGTAATCATTTCGCCACCTCGATTGCCTTTTCCAAATCTATCGCGCCTATATAGTATGCCTTGCCTATTATTGCGCCATAAAGGTTCATTTTCCTAAGCTCGATTACATCATCAAGTGTAGACACTCCACCCGACGCAATTATATCAACTGAATATTTGCTTGACAGCTCCTTGTACATTTGTAGGTTTGTACCACGCATAGCTCCGTCCTTTGAAATATCGGTGCAAATAACAGCTTTAACGCCTATTTTCTGCATTTTTTCAAAGAAGGCATCAAGGGTAAGCGTTGATTTTTCGAGCCAGCCCTTTATTGCTATGTATCCGTCCTTGACGTCTGCGCCTACGGCTATTTTTTCGCCATATTTTGAGACTGCCCTTTTTAAAAACTCCTCATCTGTTACGGCTACTGTACCAAGAATAGCAC
>JAGALI010000013.1 GCA_017625275.1 Clostridia bacterium | reverse complement strand
TTGTAGGCGCTTGACAGATGAGGCGAAAAATCATCCCAATAATGAGGATAAATAATAAACTTGAATAAATGCTGTGCAAGATTTATAAGCGAAATAATAAGAATGGTCAGCTTTTTTACCTTGTCTGACCTTTTTCTTATAGCAAAAAATATGCCAGCGCACAAGCCTATTGCGAGGAAAATGTACATAAAGTACATAAACGAGCCGTAATTAATTAACATAAACTCTCCATTAGCTCCAAAGGGTCAACGGATCAAATCCAGACACCTGAACTACATCAAAATAGCTTGAATTTGCAATGTTTTTTGGTGTTACAACGCTACCACCATTTGAATCTATATCATACCCAAATTTATAAAAGGCATACCAAAAAATATGAGCACATTGAGTGTATTTGATATTGTCTACATATTTTTTAGATAAAACGCCAATGGTTGCATCGTACTTTAAATCAAGAAGATTATCAAGAGTATATTGAACGATTTTGTCAATATCCTCTTTTGGAATGTTAGGACGTAAAACTATAAAGTTACCACGCTCTTTTAAAGAAGAGACATTTGTAGTGTCTGAGGTGTCTCCAAAGCCATTAATTTCAACGATAAGCTTTTTATCCGAGTCAACAACCATTGCAGCATGTCCTACAGTCCACCATGAAAATTCTGTAGATGCCGATACGATAATGTCACCATTTTGCAGAGAAACAAGAGGGTAATCTCCCTTTATTTCATAATAATGAGAAAAAATTGCAAAATTATCATCATCTATTCCGAAATCCTTAAAAAACGATTTTTGAATTTTCAATATTTTATCAATTCCGGAATCCTCAGCAAGCAAGGAATCAATTCCTATTTTAGTAAGCCCTGTTTGCATGTAAAGGAGATTGTAGTCATCGGCTGAAAGCTCAGACTTTTTTAGAGCTTCGCTAATATCTACCATATCATAAGCTGGCACGTATCTTTCAAAGCCGAGAGCAACGCGCTCACCAATCAAGAAAAAGGGATAAACAAGCGCTAAAATGATTGCAAGAGAAATTGCAGTTGCAATAACGATGATTTTCTTTGTTCTTGTCATGCTACTAGTCTCCTTTCTTAAAATCTCTTATATTTTAACATTATTCTTACATTAAGTCAACAAATTTTAAACAAAAATAAGTTTATAATATTGTATTGCAAAAAAAACCAGAATGTGTTAATATATACCTGTATTGTAAAGACATACAAAATGAACATTTGGGGGCAATATGATAACACCTGAAAAGAAATTTTATATATTTGGAATGGGACATCGCGAAAAGCATGTGTATAAAAATGGCGAGCTCATTCGAAAAAAAGATAATAAGGTCATATACTCTTGGAATGTAGAGCGCGAAAAATTTCTCTATGATAGATATATGGTCGTAATTTGGACAATAGATGGGAAAACATTCTTAATTGAGGAAAACGAGACGGGCTTGTATGTAAGCGAGACTACAAATGGAGAGAGAGGGCACTGCGTGTCTTGCGGAGGGCAAAATCAATCTGCCTGACTTTGAGGAATACAAATATCCAGCACAGCTTCGTATATTGCACCAAGAAATTTTAACAAGCTTTATTGATAAAACTCCTGTACCAAATATTTATGTGTATGATACAGCATGGTATCGTGATGGTGCCATGATGGCTCTTGCACTTGATAAAACAGGGAATATAGAGCTACTTCGTGACTGGGCATTGTCTGTTACTGATATTTATGATAGAAATAATAAGGGTAATGAGGAGCCAGATAATCTTGGTCAGCTTGCCTTTGTTTTATCCTTCTTTGTGGATAAGGATTATCCACTTGTGGGTAAAATTCTGGCAGAGGCAAAGAGAATAATGGATAATGGAATGCTCACAGGAATTACAGATTATAATCATCATGAGGAATATTCAACCCTGTGGCTTAAATATGCTCTTGAAAGACTAAAAATCGACACATCCTTTGTCAAAATTTCGAAAAAGTTCGACAATTATTCAAGAATGTTCTGGATGGATAGAACAGAGGTTGAAAGGTCAACTCCATATGAAAATAATTATGACGAATGGTATCCATATCTTTGGTGGGCTGTAAAGCACTTTGAAAATGAGCCTGTTGATGAAAAATATTTAGAGGTAAAATATCCAATGAGCTGGGAGATTTGCGCCTCTGAGGCGAAATATGAAAAAATAGCACCTCTTAGCGAGGAATATGCAAAAAATAAATGTGGCGCACCACATTCGTGGCATGCCAGCGAAATGTTTATGTATCTTATCGAAATGAAAAAGTAGGAGAAAATTATGCCAGGCTACGCAGATTATAAAAAGCTATATGCAGAAGAATATATGACTCTGTTTGAAGAGGGCTATGATGTTGAAAAATACATAATAGATGACGAAAATGATGAAAATTTTTGCCCAAATCCTAAAAATCAGGATAAATATCCTGAGGGCGATGATTTTTGGAAGCGTCCATACGAAAATTTAGTAAAAATAATGGATACACCTTTAAGGGTGGGATATCCATATGTTGAGCCAAATGATTTTGATGAAATAATGGCACAGGCAGGCAAGGCACCAAGCCTTGAGCCACTTACAGATGAGGAATATAAAAACAGAATTTATGGTGCATTTTACGGAAGATGTGCAGCTGTAATTCTTGGCAAGCCTCTTGAAATGGGACTTTCCAAGAAATTTATAAGAGAGTATCTTGAAAGCGTTGACGCCTATCCATTGAACGACTTTGTTCCAGCAAAATCAGAAAAGCTTAACTTTACACTAAGAGAGGATTGTATATATAGCGCCAAGGGACATGTTGAATTTGCTCAGTCCGATGACGATATACATTATACCCTCTTAGGACTTTCGCTCGTCGAGAATAAGGGGCTCGATTTTACAAAATCAGACATTGGAAACCATTGGTGTGATAACTTTTCATATCATTGGTGCTGGTGCGCCTCAAGAGTGGCGTATCACCATGTTGTAGGTGGCACATTGCCACTTGATAAAATCCCTTATACAATCAACCCTTGGAGAGAATGTATAGACGGACAAATAAGAACAGACATTTGGGGATATATTTTCCCATCACAAATAGAAAAAGCATGCAAATATGCACACAAGGACACCTCCTTTAGCCTTACTAAGAACGGAATTTATGGTGGAATGTTCGTTGCAGGTGCGCTTGCAGGCGCTCTTTCGAAAAAACCAACTGTTGATACTATAATTGACGCAGGACTTGCATCAATACCTCAAAAATCAAGACTCTATGAGGCTATCTCGCTTGTTAGGGCTTGGTACAAGGAAACACCAAACTGGGATATAGTAGCCGATAAAATCCTTGATAAATACGGCTATTTGCCAGGCGAAGCTACAATTAATAATATGGCAATGGTGGCGCTGGGCATTATTGCAGGAGAGCTTGATTATACCAAGAGCATAACAATAGCTACAATGTGTGGCATTGACACCGATTGCAATGCAGGAACAGTAGGAAGCATTGTTGGCGCAGCTGTTGGAATTGACAATATCGAGAAAAGATGGTATGAGCCTCTTAATGATAAGATAAAAACTGCACTTGCTAATTTTGGTGAGTGTAGCATTAGTAACATTTGCGAAAGAATAATAAGGCAAAAGAACAGATTTGAAGCAAAATAAACAGGAGAAGAAATGGCACAAAGACGCTTTAAACGAGCAGTATTTAAAGAAATAATTTTTATCATAACTCATTTGCACAAGGCGAGAAAAATGATAAAAAGAACAGATAAATATACCAGTGAGGATAGGGCGAAATTTGCACGCGAGATAATGAGTCGTATGCGTAAGGCAGCAAAAACTCACTCCCTCGTTTATGGTATGGAAAATTTGCCTACTGAGGGTGGCTTTATAATGTATTCAAACCATCAGGGCAAATACGACGCAATAGGAATTATCGAATCCTACGATAAGCCATGTCGCGCACTTTGGAAAAGAGAGACAGCCGATTATATCGTGGCAAGAGAGTGTTGTGGTCTTGTTGAGGCAAAAACTATAGATGTAGAAAACGAGCTTTTGGCAACCCTTCGTACACTCAATGAAATTGCTAAAGAGGTAAAGGACGAGGGAAGAGTCTATCTCATTTTCCCAGAGGGTGGATATGATAACAATAAAAATAACCTTCAGGAATTTAAGCATGGTTGCTTTAGATGCTCTCTAAAATCCAAATCTCCAATTGTTCCAGTTTGTATATATGACTCATGGAAGGCAATGGACCAAGAAAGCACAAAGGAATGGGTAACAACCCAAATTCACTATCTTGAGCCAATTCCTTACGAGGATTATAAGCACCTTGGAGAAAAGGAGCTAGCCGAGCTTGTAAAATCCAAAATCCAAGCCCAGCTTGACCTTATTGAGAGTGGAGCAGACTTCGGCGTCCCCTCAAAAATCCTCTGATTTTTTGCAAAATAGCACGAATAAAAAGAGCAAACACTGGCTGTGTTTGCTCTTTGCATTTTGTCAAAAATTCTATTGTTAATTTTCAGCTTTGTCCCCAAAAGCACTATTTACTAACAATATTAATAGGCTCACCATTTAAATAAGCATCAATATTTGAAAGCACAGTGTTAAAGCATCTCGTTCTAGATTCATAAGAGCCCCAAGCCATGTGAGGTGTAAGAGATACATTTTTAAGTCCAAAAAGCTTGGTAAACGGGTGACCCTTAGGTATAGGCTCACAAGAGAACACATCACAGCCAATTGCACCAATTTTGCCATTTAAAACAGCGTCAACGACAGCACCCTCGTCCCAAACAGCGCCACGTGCTACATTCACAACAATTGCGTCGCGCTTCATCATGTCAAATTCACGCTCACCAAGCATTCCTCTTGTTTGCTCATTCAAAGGGCAGTGAATAGTGATAATGTCGCTCTCTCTTAAGAGAGTATCAAGGTCAACACACTCATAGCCCTCAACAGGAGTACGCTTGTTAACTAGTATTTTACAATCAAACGCCTCGGCAATTCTTGCAACAGCCCTTCCAATGCTTCCAAAGCCAATAATGCCCCAAGTCTTACCACCAAGCTCATGATAAACAGGCACAAGACAATTTGCATTTCCAAGAGAGGTGTATTCACCAGAGGAAACATTGTCCTCATATTCTCTTAAATGAGTAGCAAGAGAGCACACCATAGAAACAGTGACCTGCGCAACACAAGCGCTTGAATAAGCAGGAGTGTTGGCAACCAAAATCCCTCTTTCACGACAGTAATCAATGTCAATATTGTCAAAGCCAGTTGCGGTCTCACAAATTAGCTTCAAATTTTTTGCATCCTCTAAAACCTCGCGTACCATCTTGACCTTGTTTACAATTACAATATCAGCCTCATGCACGCGCTCTTTGGCCTCATGCTGTGCAGTTTTTTCGTATTTTATAACATTTCCAAAGCGCTCAGCACCGGATAAATCAAGGTCATATCCAAGCGTTGCATAGTCTAAAATTACAATGTTCATAAATACCTCATTTAAGTAGCCCTTTGCGAGCCTTATAGTCTGGACAAAATCTCTCAACAAACGCCCAAAATTCCTTTGAATGGTTAAGATGCTTAAGATGCGCAAGCTCATGAATAATTACATAATCAATAGCCTCGTCAGGATATTGCATAAGCCTGCATGAAAAATTTATTCTGCCCTTGCTAGAGCAGCTTCCGAATCTAGTCTTGGCACGATTTATAGAAACTGAGCTTGGAGAAACCCCCATAAGTCTTGAAAAATACTCAACCCTTTGTGGTAAAATTAAAAGCGCCCTTTGCTTAAGCGCCTCAAGCTCAGCCTTAAGCTCAGGCTTTGTCTCGCGCCTGCTTTTCTGAATTTCTAGATGCTTTAAAATCCAAGCCTCGCTCTTTTTAACAAAAGCATCGATTTTCTCACGAGAAATGCCTCTTGGTGCGCGTACGACAACCTCACACGCCTTTGTTATTTGAATTGCTAGCGTGCGTCTTGAAGAATAAATAATCCTATATTCCATACACTCACCTCAAAAAAATTTTAACATAAAGCGAAAAAAATGTCAATAATTACGATGCGAATATTGCGTTATAACTACTTGAAATCAAAAAAGTTTTATGTTATACTGTGTAATGCAAAAGAGATTTATCGGAAAGGAGAGGACTATGACAGAAAAAGGCATAAAAATAATTGCTCAAAATAAAAAAGCCTATCACGATTATTTTGTGATTGAAAAGTACGAGGCTGGCATAGAGCTCTTCGGAACAGAGGTTAAATCAATAAGACAAGGTCAAGTGAACCTTAAGGATAGCTTTTGTAAGGTTTATGATGGGGAGCTTTTGGCACTAGGAATCCACATAAGCCCATATGAGAAGGGCAATATTTTCAATAAGGACCCACTGCGTACAAGGCGTCTGCTTATGCATAAAAAGGAAATCTTAAAGCTAAGTGGCAGTGTGAATTGCGACGGATATTCGCTTATTCCTCTTGCGTTTTATTTTAAAGGCTCACGCGTAAAGGTGGAGCTTGGTCTTTGTAAGGGTAAGAAGCTTTACGATAAGCGTGAAACTGATGCTAAGCGCTCTGCACAAAGGGCAATGGAGAGGGCATCAAGGGGAGAAAGAGAGGATTAAATATGAGAAATTATGCATTGAAGGTAATGAGGGAGCTTGAGTTTGACAAGGAAGCGATTGATGCTCTTTATGCCGACCTTGAAGCTATTTATAACGACGAAAATGCAAAAAAGGAATTTGAGGAATGCATTCGTGCATATGAGGAAAATATAAATCTCGACTATGGCTGGCTTTTGACAAAGGCAGAGAAGGCAGGAGAGAGCGTGGGTGTTCATAAATATAGCGCAGGACTTCTTTTGTTTGTTTGCCTTTCAAAGCATCTCAAGGAAATGTATAAAAAAGAGGGCATCGACGAAAAAATCTGGTATAATAGCATGCTAGACCTCAAGTGGAAGCTTTGGGAGTGCATGGCTGTTAAAAAAATGTATGGCTCCTTTGTTGCTTGGTGGTTCCCAGGATTTTTCAATATGACAAGATTTGCCCTTGGTAGATTGCAGTTTGACTTTGCAAAATATGGAAACACATATTCTGATGAGGAATTTGACCTAAAGCCTGATACTATGATAATCGGTGTACATATTCCAAGAACCATGACACCATTTGATAAGGCAAGCCGTGATGATGCATACGCACAGGCAAAGGCGTTTTTTGCTCCAAAATTGAATGGTGCACCAATGGTGTTCACCTGCTATAGCTGGCTTTTATATCCTGCATATAGAGACATAATTCCTGAAAAATCAAATACTCGCTCCTTTATGGACGATTTTAAGATAATTGGTCAATATGATGATAAAGAGGGCGAATATAATGATGCATGGCGTCTTTTTGATATGGATCAGCCAAAGGATTTGAACGAATACCCTGAAAACACCTCACTTCGTCGTGCGATAAAGAAATATCTCATTGACGGTGGTAGAACAGGCGAGGGCTTGGGTATTTTCAAAATGGAATATTGATTTAAAGCTTCAAAGCTCAAAAATAAAACAGACGGCAAGTCCGTCTGCCATATGGGTCTGTAAGGGCTTCGACGGGGATTTTGAGATAAGATAAGCGTGACGGGCTGGCTAATCCCGTATAATGGCTAAATTAAAAATTAAACGACAACAGAACTGTTGCTATGGCTGCCTAACTAATTGCCCCTTGGGCGATTAGTGGCAGTGCTGTGGCCAATGTGCCACCCGTCTCCCCAAGGACGACCACGACCTTGGCTGAGGCGTCAACTAGTGGTGAACCTGAATTGGCGTTTCGCACTTGAACCAATCAGGCATAAAAGTGCTACCAAGGACTAAAGCCTGTTAATCGGCGTTAGTCTAAGGGAATTTCAAAAGATTAACTGCTCACGGAGAAGGTTTTATCAACGGATTTTCGGACGCGGGTTCAACTCCCGCCAGATCCACCAAAACAAAAAGACGGATTTAATCCGTCTTTTTGCGTTTTATTCAAAGCTCTTAATAGCATCGACAACCAGCTTGGCACAAAGGTCAATGCCCTCGTCAGAGAGGTGAATTTTATCACATTCCTTAATGTATTTGTGTACATTCTTATTAACAGCCGAGTGTAAATCGTTAATCCTAACCCCAAGCTCCTTGAGCCTTGGTATAATTATCTCATTAAATCTCTCGATTTTATCATTGTGAGTCCACTCAAACTCGTCCCAAACAGGAGTAGTCGTTGCAAAAATTACATTCGGCGTAATTTTAAGTAGCAATTTGGCTACCCTTACCATATTTTCTACATATTCGCTTTCACTTGTGAAAAGCCCATCATCAAAAATCTCCGTGCAATCCCAAAGACCATTATTCCAGTGAATAACATCAGCACCCTTGATGCCCTCGCCCCAGTCGAAAAGCCCACGTAGGGTGTATTTAACAAATCGACAATTGTCCTCAGGCTGCCAAACCTCATAGCCCTCACCAAGCATCTCTGGTA
>JAGALI010000086.1 GCA_017625275.1 Clostridia bacterium | reverse complement strand
GTACGGTGTCTTATATACCTCCGTCATCAACAGGGCACGAGCTACCGATTTCACTTGCTCTATATCTGTTGTAGGCTTCATTGTATCTCCTTATTTTTGCCATAAAAAAAGCACAGAGCTTTTCTTTCTCTGTGCTGTGTGTGGTGGGCGGTTTTTGTTCTCACGGGAGTTCAAATCCTTTCAGTATTGGAAAATACCCATTTTTCATCTACAAAATCGAACTAAAAAATTTTGCCCGAAAAAAGCAAAAAAGCCTTGAAAAATCAAGGCTTTTTGCGGCGATATCTTTTTTATCGCCCTTTTATGGTCGAGATGACAGGATTCGAACCTGCGGCATCATGCTCCCAAAGCATGCGCGCTACCAACTGCGCTACATCTCGAAAAATATTCAATTAAAAAAGTTGTCGCGACGCTACTGGGACTCGCGCAAGGCGCTCCCTTATTTCCGATTGCCTATCTATTATAACAAAAGAAAGTAGGTTTGTCAAGCATTATTTTTAAGTTTTTGAAAAAAGTTTTTAAATAATGATTTTTCTCGCAAGGCAGAGCATAAGCAAATCAAAAAGTTAAGCCTTAAAAAGACATAACTGTCGAAAACTCACAAAAATACGATATAAACATGGCTTATATATACAATAATTGATTATATGAACATTTGATTAAGTAATCATAATAACAAAAACGGCTCGTTTGAGCCGTTTTTGTTTGTTAACCAATGTTTCCTGTAACTACAAGAGTGCTTGTCGCAGGAGTTAGAGTCCAAATACCTGTGGTTGGGTCTTGAACATAGCTTGCAGCGCCAATCACAACCTGACCAGGAACTGTTGCAAATTGACCAGTTGCCTCGTCATAGGTGTAATTTTCGCCCTCTGTCCATGCAACGCCATTATAGGTTACATTGATATTGGATAGAATTGGGTTAAACAAATCAGTGATTTGCGCGTTATCCTCGGCAGTGATTTCAACATTTCCTCTGTTTTCTATAACAAAGGTATAGGTTACAACACCATTTGGAGAAACAGGAACAGGACTGATGCTCTTAGTGATAGTCAAAAGTGGTGCGTTAATAGCAGTAATTGTTTCACTTGCTTCAATAGGAGTAATTCCAGAGCCTGAGGCTGTTACGGTGTTTGTAATGCTTCCGTCTGGGCCAAGAGGTGCATATTCATTTGTGGTAGCCTCATAAACGATTGCTACATTTGAGCTCGTAGGAATGTCTATTCCTGAGAAAACAAGCACAGTGCCAGAGCTAGAAACCGAGGGAGGAGACTGTAAAGCTCCATTTACAAAATATTTTACCGAACCTTCAACATAATCAAGAGGAACAAGTGCAGTATCGCCGAAGCGATAGGTGCCAAGGTCATCGCTTACGCTGAGATTGTTAAGTGCCACGCCAGAGTTTACAATATTAATAATATAGGTCACAGAATCATTTTGGCCATAGGTGTCAACAATAGCAGTTTTAGAAATGGTAAGAGCCTCTAAAATTTCTCCAACTGCAATATTGGAATTTGTCACCACATCGCCATAGGTTAGCTGTGCCTGATTAGTGAATTGAGCCATATTTATTCCTTTCCGAGAAGCGTGAAAGCTCCTCGATATATAATATGAAAGGAAATATTAAATTGCTAGATATTTCCCTGAAAATAATATTGACAAAGCTAAAATTATGTGCTATAATGCCATAGAAAAAATAATAAAAAGCTAAATGAAAGCCTCTGAAGCTAATACGACTGAGGCTGGATAGCACTCCGGAGAATCTCAGAAAATGAGTGCCGAAGGGGCAAGGCGCAAATGCGTTAATCTCTCAGGCAAAAGGACAGAGTTTAATTTTTATATATACAAAGTATATATTAGTCTGCGGAGTGCTTGTTCACTCTGCTTTTTTGTTTATATAAAGGAGATAAAATGGAAACGCTTGAAAAAATTGTAAACAGCATAAATACATATCTATCTGGATATATTCTTGTATTTTTGTTAGTTGGTGTAGGCCTTTATTATTCAATCAAAACTAGATTTGTTCAAGTAAGATGTCTTGGAGAAGGCTTTAAAAGAGTTTTTTCTAAAAAAGGAACAGAGAATGGTAAAAAGGGACTATCCTCATTCCAGGCACTTGCAACAGCCGTTGCAGCTCAGGTAGGAACAGGAAACATAGTTGGCGCATGTGGTGCAATTCTTGTAGGTGGTCCTGGCGCAATTTTCTGGATGTGGATTATTGCATTTTTGGGAATGGCAACTAACTATGCCGAGGCTGTTTTGGCTCAAAAAACCAAAATAGTTGATGAAAATGGCGAGGTTCATGGTGGACCTGTATATTACATAAAGAAGGCTTTCACTGGAAAGGGTGGAAAAATCCTTGCAGGCTTCTTTGCAGTTGCAATAACAATAGCTCTAGGCTTTATTGGCTCAATGGTTCAATCAAATTCTATTACCTCAAATGTGGCAGGAGTATTCGATTCCTTTGGAAAGGATATATCTGATTTCACTTGGATTATCGGTATATTGATTGCTGTTTTGGCAGGTATAATCTTTATCGGTGGAATAAAGAGAATAGCATCAGTAACAGAAAAGCTAGTTCCTATAATGGCAATTCTTTATATTGTAGGTGGACTTTTAGTAATAATTGTAAATATCAAAAATTTCTTCCCAGCATTTGGACTCATCTTCAAGTATGCTTTTGTGCCACATGCAATCATTGGTGGAGGCTTCGGCTCTGCAATCGTGCTTGCAATTCAAAAGGGTGCACAAAGGGGACTCTTCTCAAACGAGGCTGGTATGGGCTCGACACCTCACGCACACGCTCAAGCAGATGTTAAGGACCCACACGACCAGGGCGTAGTAGCAATGGTAGGAGTTTTCATAGATACATTTATTGTTCTTACTCTCACAGCAATTATCGTTTTATGCACACTCTATACAGGAAACGGTCCATTGGCAGACATCGTAGGAACTGATAATATATCCTTTGCACAGATAGCAAACGGACTTTCCTATAATGATGCAAACATGGTTCAGAAATCATTCCAAATGACCTTTACAACATTGTTTGGAGGAAATTCCACAGTAGGAAACGCAGTTGGCTCAATATTTGTTGCTGTTTGCCTATTCTTCTTCGCATTTTCAACAATTATTAGCTGGAATTTCTTTGGAAAAATCAACTTCAACTATCTCTTTGGTAAAAAAGCGACAATTGTTTATTCAGTTATAACAATCATATGCGTTTTCCTTGGCTCAATCGGCTCAAACGGACTCGTTTGGGGACTTTCAGACCTATTTAATAACCTTATGGTTATCCCTAACGTAATAGCTCTATTCGCACTAGGCTCAATGGTCTTTTCAAGATTTCAATCCAAAAAGGATGACATAGAGGTAGAGGGAAAGCTTACCGAAAATAACTAAGAAGTAAATCCATCTCTAAATTAGGGATGGATTTTTTTAATGGGTTGTGATAAAATATATACAAATATAAATAAAACGAGGAAATTATGAAAAAATATTCAAAGGTTTTGTTTGACCTAGATGGTACAATAATAGACTCTGGTGAGGGAGTTACAAATTCTGTTGCGTATGCTTTGGAAAAATTCGGCATAGTAGTAGAGGATAAGCACACCCTTGAATGCTTTATAGGACCACCCTTGATTTATTCTTTTATGACCTTTTATGGCTTTGATGAACAAAAAGCTAATAAAGCGATAGAATATTATCGAGAATACTATACTGAAAAGGGCA
This sequence comes from Clostridia bacterium, assembly GCA_017625275.1. Taxonomy (GTDB): domain Bacteria; phylum Bacillota; class Clostridia; order Oscillospirales; family CAG-272; genus RGIG2000. The sequence goes on along the minus strand of JAGALI010000086.1, from coordinate 6,169 downwards.
TTTTTGAGGGCTATATTTATGATGGAATAGAAGCATTGCTAAAAAAGCTCAAAAAGGCAGAAAAAACAGTAATTCTAGCTACATCTAAGCCTGAAATCTTTGCAAAAAGAATCTTAGATAAGGCAGGGCTATCGAAATATTTTGATTATATAGCTGGCGCTAGCCTGGATGAAAAAACAAGAACCACAAAAATAGAGGTTCTTGATTATGTTATAAAGGAATGTAAAATTGATACAGAATCTGCCATAATGATAGGTGACCGATTTTATGATATAGAGGGAGCGCGTGCATTTGGCATACCCTGTGTGGCTGTTTTATATGGGTATGGAAGCGCCGAAGAGTTTAAAAAATATGAGGCAGAATATATCGTAGATAAAGCAGAAAACATAGCTGAAATTTTAATCTAAAAAATTCCCTATAAATACTTGACTTAAAAAAATAGTTGTGCTATGATACATAGTATATTAAAGAAAAAGTCGTGAATAAAAATTCACAGGAGATGAATATTATGGAAATCAAGATAACAAAAACACAAGCTCCAAAAGCAATGCCTAAGGAGAGCGAGCTTGGATTTGGTCAATATTTTTCCGACCATATGTTCGTAATGGACTATGAGGCAGGAAAGGGCTGGTTCAACGCAAGAATAGTACCATTTGGTAACATTTCCTTGCACCCAGCATCAACAGTTCTTCACTATGGCGCAGAAATTTTTGAGGGACTTAAGGCATATCGTACAGAGGATGGCAGGGTTCAGCTTTTCAGACCTATGGAAAATATCAAGCGTCTTAACACCTCGGCTGAGCGTATGTGTCTCCCAACAATTGACGAGGGCGATGCACTTGAAATTCTTGAGACCTTTGTAAGACTAGAGGAAAAATGGGTGCCAAAATCATTTGGAACATCACTTTACCTTCGTCCATATATGTTTGGAAACGACGAAACCCTTGGAGTTCACACAGTACATAGAGCAACCTATATGATTATCGCTTCACCAAGCGGTAGCTATTATAAGGAAGGCATAAATCCTGTTAAAATTATGATTGAAAACGAGGATGTTCGCACAGTTCGTGGTGGTACAGGATATGCAAAATGTGGTGGTAACTATGCTGCTTCAACAAGGGCAGGTGAAAGGGCAAATAAGAAGGGCTATTCACAGGTTCTTTGGCTCGACGGTGTAGAGAGAAAATACATCGAAGAGGTTGGCGCTATGAACGTAATGTTCAAGATTAATGGAGAAATCATAACACCTGAGCTTACAGGCTCAATCCTTCCTGGAATTACCAGAAAATCCTGCATTGAGGTTTTGAAAAATCTAGGCTATAAGGTAAGCGAAAGACTTCTCAGCATAGATGAGCTTTTAGAGGCTATGAAGGCTGGTAAGCTTGAGGAGGCATGGGGCTGTGGCACAGCAGCAGTTGTTTCACCTATTGGTAGACTGATGTATCAGGATGTAGAATATGTAATCAACAACGAAAAAATCGGCGAGGTTACACAAAAGCTTTACGACATTCTTACAGGAATCCAATGGGGCAAAATTGAGGATACCTATAACTGGGTACATAAGCTATAATAATTAAGGCGCTTTAAAAGCGCCTTTTTCTTTGAAAAAGACTGGTTTTTTTGCCAAAAACACTTTAGTAAGTTAAAATGATAAAATATTTTTCAAAAAAATTGTAAAAAGGTATTGACAAATCAAGTTAAATAATATAAAATAAGCGTATATTTTTAATATTAAAGACCTTGAAGGGAATAAAATTCACCAATTCTATTGCAGAGAGTCGGTATTTGGTGCGAGCCGATATGGATAGTGGACATACCTCATCCCTGAGTCGTCAACCGAAAGAAATCGAGTAGGCTTGAACGGGCGCTCCCGTTATAGAGCAATTTGCTGATAGGCAAAAATGAGTGGGTGTAAAAGCCAATAAGAGTGGTACCACGGAGGAAGCTTCGTCTCTTTTATGCAAGTGGTTGCGTAAAAGAGGCTTTTTTTATTTCATACCTCGCGAAGCAACCCAAAAATGAACTAACCCTAAGGAAAAAGGAAAGGATTAATTTATGAAGGGCTATCAAAAGTACACAAAGCAATACTTCACACCAAGTGGAGTTACAATGGATTGGGTCAAAAAGGATTGCATAGACAAGCCACCAATGTGGTGTAGCGTTGACCTAAGAGATGGAAACCAAGCATTAATAATTCCAATGAGCCTTGAGGAGAAGCTAGAATTCTTTAAGCTTCTTTGCAAGGTAGGCTTTAAGGAAATTGAGGTAGGCTTTCCAGCAGCCTCAGAAACTGAATATGAATTTTGCAGAACAATTATAGAGCAAAACCTAATTCCTGACGATGTAACAATTCAGGTGCTTACACAGTCAAGAGAGCATATAATTGCAAAGACCTTTGAGGCAATTGATGGTGCGAAGCACGCAGTTGTCCACCTTTACAACTCAACATCCGTTGCTCAAAGAGAGCAGGTTTTCAAGAGAAGCAAGCAGGAGATTATCGACATTGCAACCTTCGGCGCTAAGCTTTGTAAGGAATATAAGAAAAAGGCAAAGGGCAAAATCACCTTTGAGTATTCTCCAGAAAGCTTTACGGGAACTGAGCCAGAGTTTGCGGCTGAAATTTCAAATGAGGTTATTAAGATTTGGGAGCCAACAGCTGACGATAAGGTTATAATCAACCTTCCTGTTACAGTGTCGCACTCAATGCCTCATGTTTACGCAAATCAGGTTGAGTACATGCACAAGAACCTACTTAATCGCGAAAATGTAATAATATCACTTCACCCACATAATGACCGTGGCTGTGCTATTGCTGATAGTGAGCTTGGACTTTTGGCAGGTGGAGATAGAATAGAGGGAACGCTTTTCGGAAACGGCGAGAGAACAGGTAATGTAGATATTATCACTCTTGCACTTAATATGTTCTCACAGGGAATTGACCCAGGACTTGACTTTACAAATCTTCCAGAAATCACAAAGGTCTATGAAAAGGTCACAAGAATGCATGTATACGAAAGACAGCCATATAGTGGTCAGCTCGTATTTGCAGCCTTTAGTGGCTCTCATCAGGACGCTATTGCAAAGGGAATGAAGTATAGAGAGGGCAAGAATATGAAATGGACAGTTCCATATCTTCCAATTGACCCAACAGATATCGGCAGAGTTTACGAGGCAGACGTTATTCGTATTAACTCTCAATCAGGTAAGGGTGGAATTGGTTATATTATGGAGACCCAATTCAAGCTTAATTTGCCACCTAAAATGCGTGAGGCATTTGGTTATCATGTTAAAAGCATCTCTGACCATGAGCATAGGGAGCTTCAGCCAATAGAGGTACATGATATCTTTATGCGTGACTTTGTAAACCTCACCGATAATTTAAAGGTTGTACAGGCAACCTATAATGATTCCCACGACGATGGAATTATTGATGGAGCAATTACAATAGCCTATAATGGCAAGGAAACAGAAATCAAATCAAGTGGTAATGGTCGTCTTGACTGTGTGAGCAACGCTATAAAGGCGCTCATCGGCAAGGATTATACTCTTGAAACCTATACACAGCATGCGCTTGAAGGAACAACAAGCTCAAGGGCAGCGTCCTATGTAAGCATAGTGTGCGATGGCAAGGCATATTGGGGAACAGGTATCAGTAGCGATATCAGCCGTTCCTCTATAAGAGCTCTTGTAAGTGCAGTAAACATTATGCTAAATAAGTCTTAAAGGAGAAACTGAATGAAGATAACAGGAGCAGAAATCATCATAAGAACCCTTATTGAGCAGGGTGTTACCGATGTATTTGGCTATCCAGGTGGACAGGTAATAAATATTTATGATGCAATTTATAAGCATAGTGATAAAATAAATCACATTTTAACAGCTCATGAGCAGGGGGCGGCCCACGCAGCAGACGGCTACTCAAGAGCAACAGGAAAGGTTGGAGTTTGCATTGCAACCTCTGGCCCAGGTGCTACTAACCTTGTAACAGGTATAGCAACAGCAATGCTTGACTCAATCCCACTTGTAGCAATTACAGGAAATGTACCCTGTAGCCTTATCGGTAAGGATAGCTTTCAGGAGATTGATATAACAGGCATTACACTTCCAATAACAAAGCATAACTATTTTGTAAATAAAATCGAGGACCTTGCTGATAGCATAAGAGAGGCATTCTCAATTGCAAAATCAGGTAGACCAGGACCTGTCCTTGTCGATGTGCCAAAGGATGTTCAAACGGCACTTTATGATTATGAGGAGGGCGAGATTGCACCAAAAATTCCTTTGCCACTTGGAGAGGATGAGAAAATTGCAGAGGCAATAGCGCTTGTAAACGAGGCAAAAAGGCCTTATATTTACATAGGTGGTGGCGCAGCAGGTCTTGGACTCGGAGATGAGATTGTTGAGCTTGCGAATAAAATTGACGCTTGCATAGGCTGCTCATTTATGGGACTTTCAGCAATTCCAGATGGCTGTGACAGATTCCTTGGTATGCAGGGAATGCATGGTCATTACGCATCATCAATGGCACAGAACGAGGCTGACCTCATTATCGGTATCGGTGTAAGATTTAGCGATAGAGCAACAGGTAATGTTTCTAAATTCGCTAAAAGGAGCAAGATTATCCAGCTCGACCCTGACTTCTCTGAAATCAATAAGAATGTAAAGGTTGATTGTTGCATCGTTGGCGATGTCAGCCATTCATTCAGAGAAATTGCTAAGGCATGCGAGAAAAAGTCAAATAAGGAATGGATTGAAAGAGTAGAGGAGCTTAAGGCTGATGAGGCAAAATTTGAAAAGGAAATCGCCGATAGCTCAACAGCACAGCTCAGTCCTAAAAAGGTATTTGATGTAATAAATGCAAGCAAGCCAAGGAATACAGTAATAGTAACAGATGTTGGTCAGCACCAGATGTGGACTGCCCAATATGTTAAGTTCGATAGCACAAGACGCTTCGTTTCAAGTGGTGGTCTTGGCACTATGGGCTTCGGTCTTGGTGCGGCAATCGGCGCAAGAGTTGCAACAGGAGACACAACCGTTCTTATAACAGGTGATGGTAGCTTCGGTATGAATCTTAACGAGCTTGCGACAGCAGTATCACACAATATCCCAGTTGTAATCGTTCTTATGAACAATGGTGTTCTCGGTATGGTTCGCCAATGGCAAACGCTTTTCTTCGGTGGCAGATATTCAAATACTGTCCTCGGGGCAAGACAAACTGATTTTGTAAAGCTTGCAGAGGCGTTTGGCGCACTAGGCTATAGAGCACACAACGAGGCAGAATTTAAGGACGCCTTTGAAAAGGCAATAGCATCAGGAAAAACTGTTGTTATTGATACAATTATTGATAAGGATGAGTTCGTTTTACCAATGCTTCCACCTGGTGGTGCAATAGATGATATCATCACAAAGGTAGAGAAATAAGGAGGTAGCTATGAAGAAAAATGGATTTGTAATAGCAGTTTATGTTGATAACAAATTCGGCGTGCTTACAAGAGTAACAAGCATGTTTACTCGTCGTGGCTTTAACATAGACGCCTTGACTGTTGGAGAGACAGAGCGTTCCGAATATTCTCGCATAACAATTTCCTTAAGTGGTGATGGATATGCAAGAGAACAGCTTATCAATCAGCTAAGAAAGCTACATAATGTAAAGAAGGTAGATGTCCTTCAGGACGATTGTATCAAGCGAGAGCTTATGCTTCTAAAGGTTAAATACACCACAGAAACAAGAGCAGATATACTTGCTGCAACAGATGTTTATAGAGCCAAGGTAATTGATTACACAACAGACGAGATGTGTATTGAGGTTACTGGCGACCCAACTAAGATTGACGCGTTTATCAAGCTAATGATTCCATTTGGCATTATTGAGATGTGCCGTACAGGTATCGTAGCGCTTGAGCGTGGAAATACAACACTATTTGATTAATTTTTTAAATTTAAAGGAGATAAAAACCATGGCAAACACAAATGCAAAAATTTATTATCAACAGGATTGCGACCTTAATAAGCTCAACGGTAAAACCGTTGCAATCATCGGCTACGGCTCACAGGGACACGCACACGCACTCAACCTCAAGGATTCTGGTGTAAATGTAATCGTTGGTCTTTACAACGGAAGCAAGAGCTGGGCAAAGGCAGAGAAGGCAGGTCTTAAGGTTATGACTGC
>JAGALI010000085.1 GCA_017625275.1 Clostridia bacterium | reverse complement strand
CCTTAAAATTGCGTCTGTATGCAGAAAAGATTTCTGGCTCTGCTGAGCGGAAGCGATAAATGCTTTGCTTAATATCTCCCACAAGGAAGCGATTTGAGCGTGACACGGCATAGAAAATCTTGTCCTGTATATAGTTGGTGTCCTGATACTCGTCGACATAAACCTCGTCGTAGCTCTGCGCGATTTCGCCAGCAAGAGGGGTTGGGCTGTCGCTTTCATTATATAAAAGCTTAAGCGCGTAGCGCGAAATATCATTAAAATCGCACACTCCTGCGCTTCTTTTGCGTCTTGCGTATTCCTTGTCGAACTCGTCAAGCACGGAATATAGCGCGCGACACATTTTTGCATTACTCTCAAAGGCAGAGGCTATTGCTCCCTGCGAAAGCGAGAAAAAGCCCTCCTTTAGATTTGTTCTTATTTCCTTTTTAAAGGCGTCTCGCATTTTTTTATAAAATGCGACATCGACGCTTGTCACCTTAGTGCTTGCACCAAGTGCCAGTGGCTCATAGCCCGAAAGCACCTCGGAAATATAAGCATATGGCTTATTCTTCGCCACACCTCTTAGCCTTATTGCAAAGCCTCTGTCATCACAAAATGCCTCTTGAAACGCCTTCTTAGCAAGCTCATCACCCTTTATCTCGTCAAGGGCGTAATCGTAAAATTTTATATAGTGCTCACAAAGAGAGTCTATGTGCTCCCTTAGCACTCTGCCATAGGCAGTATCCATAAAATCGCCAGTTAAATCTATGCTCTTAAGAAGTGTTTTTAGCCCATCTGCCGTTGTGATAAGAGAGCGATAAAGCTTTAAGAGGTTGTCCTTTAAGCCCTGCTCGCTTGAGAAGCCAGAGAAGCAATCTGATACAAGCAAAAAGTCCTCGTCATCTCCCCTTTGCTCGTAGGCTGTATCAATTACCTCGCTTATCGCATCGCGACAAAGCACCTCTGTCTCGCTTTCATCTGCTATTCTAAAGCCACCATCAAGCCCTAGCTGCTCAAAGCTTTGGCGAACGATTTTAAGACAGAATGAATCAATTGTGCAAATATCTGCGCTACCTAGGCGCACAATTTGCTCGGCTATGTGGTGATTTTGAGGGTCGCGCGCCAAAATGTCCGAGAGCGCGCCGTTTATTCTTGCACGAAGCTCGTTTGAGGCGTCCTTGGTAAAGGTTACTATAAGCTTTCTTAAAATATCCTCGCCTGCCTCTAGCCTGCTCACTATTCTTTTTGTAAGGGTTGCCGTTTTTCCACTGCCTGCACCTGCTGATATGAGAAGGTCAGCACCACGCGCGCTCATTGCAAGCGACTGTGCAGGGGTTGGGCTTATTTTCTTGATTTCCTGCTCACTCATCTTGCTCTCCTTCTGCAAATTGCCCTGTGCGTGCAATATTTACAAGGGCTGTTTTCGCCCTCCTTTAATGGGCTTGCGCTAGCATCTCCGTCAAAAAGCTCCTTGCCTACCCTTGCAAGCGTGCGCTCAAGGCGTGTATATAGCTCATCAAAGCCCTCGGCTGATAAATAATATTTTTTGTTATAGGATTTTGAGGGTAAAAATTCACCCTTCATTTCCTTGTCCTGTGCCCTTAGCACCTGCTCATCATCAAGAAAAACGCCATTTCTCTTAATAAGTGATGACACTGCCTTGCCCTCAAGCGTGATAGCCTCGTCCGAGGAGAGGTCTACCTCTGCCTCGCATTTTGCCTTGCCAAGGCGCATAGGAAAATACATAACTCCAGCAGGCGCAATATTCCTCGCCCCACCTAGAATTTTATCCTTAAGCTCTCCATCTCTTATTTTGCAAAGGGTAAAGAGGTAGATGAAGAGCTGAAGCTCCAGCCCCTTGTCAAAATCGTCAAAGCTGAATGCCTTTTCGCCTGTTTTATAGTCAACCACGCGCACATATACTGTATCGCCTGCGCGATAAAGGTCCACTCTGTCAACTATTCCAGAAAGGGTGATTTTTCTGCCCTCTCCTGCATCAAAGGAGAGAGGTAAAACTCCGTTTTCTCTTGAGAATTTTAGCTCAAACAGCTCAGGGGTAAACTCGCCCTGTGCCATCTCCCTTGCCACCTCTCTTATATAGATAATGATATTTTGTCTTAATCTTGCAAAGAGGTGCTTTAGCTTGCTTGTTGGCTCACCCTGTGGATAAAGTGCCCTTATATAATCGGCTGTTATTTCATCAATTTCCTTTTCTATTTGCGCGTCATCAAGCGTATCAAGCGTGATTTTTCCATCACGAGCGCGCATCAAAAAGTGCTCAAGCACGGAGTGTGCAAGCACTCCAACCTCTCTTGCGCCAAAGGTTATTTTGTCGCTCTCCCTTATACCAAGAGCATAGGTGCAATAGTATTGAAAATGGCAATTTACAAATTTCTCTATCTTGGACTGCGACATATAAAGACTGCTTCCTGCTATTTTAGAAAGCCCTGCCCTGCTTATGCTGGACAGCTCATTTGAGAAGGAGAGGTCCCCTTTCTCCTCGCCAAGCACGTGCCTTATCGCCTCTGCCTCGCGTCCACCTTGAGATAGATACTCTCTTGCTATTCGCTCTGTATACAGCTTGTCCTCTAGGGCAAGTGGTGCCGTGTCATCAAGACCGTCAAATAGCTCCTTTACCCTCTTATACGCGACGCTTGGCTCTCTCTTAGCGCCTCGAATGTCTGCCCTTGGTGCGCTTAGCGTAAGCTCGTGCGAGGGAACTACTATACTGCTTTTGAAGTTAAATAGCTCATCATCTGCGCGAATGTCTGCCCTTGCAGAAAGGATTATATCAACCGTCTCAAGCTCTATTTTGTCGCTATCGCTAAAGAAGCCAGCGCCACTTATGGTCTTAGGGAAGCTACCCTCGCAAACGCCTATTACAAAGGCGTACCTTATTTGCTCCGTGCGAAGTGCGCCTGCCTCACCTATCGTCACATTGTCCTCGCCCGTTGGGATTGTTCCAACCTTTGCCCCGTCAAGAACATAGGACAGGGCAGATACAAAGCCCTCTCTATCAAGCTCCTCCTCTGCCATTATGTCGGCAACGTCGGAAAGCGCCTTCATTATCGCGCGATAAAGCTGAGATAGCTCCTTTGCCTCACTAGCCTCTGCGTGCGCCATCTCTTCCTTTAATTTATCTCTTATTTTCAGCGACACCATAAGCTCGTAAACGCTTTTACAAAGCTCCTCTCCGCTTCTTCTCCTGCTAAACGCCTCTCTTAGAGGGGCAAGGGTCTTAAGAAGATGCGCCCTTGTGTCGTTTATTTTGCCAAGTCGCCTGATTTGAGCCTCAGTTGGCTCGGTTATATATCCATCTGGATTTGCGCTCCAATAATCGTCGTTCTCAAAGCGCGCGCCATAAATTCCCCAGCGATAAATATAGCTCTCCAGCTCGTCAGCGTCCTCGCTTGAAATATCGGCATAGCCACTTCTTATAAATGAGACTATATCTCTTGTGTTAAAATCGCACGATGCACCTATCGCTGAATAAAGCATTTTTACAAGTGGCTTAGATGCGACATCTGTGCTGGCTGAGAGATAGTATGGAATATCGTATTTATCAAAGCAATAGTCGATAATACCCCTGTATGTGTCGGTATCACGCATAATTACGGCAATCTCGCCGTATCTTGCGCCACGCATTACAAGCTCCTTTATTTTTCCTGCAACTCTTTCGCACTCATCAAACTCGTCGCTTGGGCGCATAAGTGTAATGCCCTCACACACGCCATCGTATTTTGGTGCACCAAAGCTCCAAATATTGTCACTTAAATATTCAAGGCAAGGATTTTTATGTAAAAGGTCGGTGTCAAAGCTAAGCTCGCCTGTCTTAACGCCAAGCCTTTTGCACATATGGCGAAGCATTTTTAAAGTTTCAGTAAGCTTTGCATATTGAATTTTGCCCTCGCTATTCTTGTCAAGGTCGAGGCTTATGTATACCTCATCAGCCTGCGAGATAATCTCGCGAAGCACGCCCTGCTGTGCGCCTGTAAAGCCATTAAATGAGTTGATATAAACACACGCGCCCTCAAAAAGCCTACATTCCTTAAGCTTTTCGGCAAGCACGATTAAATCGTCGTATGGGTCGTCAAAGCGCTCCTTCAAGATGCCCTCATAGGCTATGAAAACGCGCGCAAGGTCGCCTATTCTGTTTTTCAGACGAGAGTCTGGTAGCCTTGACTGTGCGTCAAAAAGCATTTGTGGGGTTACGCAGTAGGATTTAAGCTCTCCTATTGCATCAAGAAACAGTGATACGCACCCACGCTCGCGCCCCTTGGTGATTTTATATTCAGTAAGAGTGTCACGCACGGAGCAAAGCGCACGATACATAACAAGGCTCTTTCCACTTCTTTGAATGTAGTTGTAGCGAAGTCCACCACAGATACGGAACACCTTGTCAGCCAAGCGAGTAAAGTTCAAGACCTCGGCATATAGCTGAGCGCTTGGGGTAAGCGCGCTTGCCAAATTACGCTCACATATAAGCGCCTTCTGCTCTGGGACGAGCCAGTATGCGCGCTTTTTATTTGATACATTCTCAGCTATTTTTTCTACAATGTACGCGCTTTTACCAGTGCCGTACTTTCCAAATAAAAATGTAAGCATAATTCTCCTTTCCAAAAATCATTCTGCACCTTGCACTAATATTTATTACTCTTGAAATTAATTGGAAATTTCTAAATTTCTAATTAATGCTTGCTTGCCTCTCCACGAAAACGCGCGTGAGTTAAACTCCTCATCGCTCATGCCCTCTATAAGCTCCTTCGTTAGGGTGGTGATTATTTCTTTTTTAAAATATGGGATTTTTGTGTATTCTGCGTTTTTGGTGTAGGGACACACATTTTGGCATATATCACAGCCCCATACTGTATTATTTTCAAGCATAAGCCCTCTTTCGTGCTCGCTTAGCTCTCCCTTTTTCTGTGTTATTGCAGACAGACACTCGCTTTTTGGGCGTGGGTCAGCCTTATCCATGCAATTCGACGGACATGCACGCGCGCACGCTCCACAGCCGATGCATCTCTTTACCTCATCACAGGTGGTATATTCAAGACCGATTTTTTCTGGTGCTGTATCAATTATAAGCTCGCAAAGAAAGACAAAGGACGAATATTTTTCGTTTATCAAAAGTCCGTTATCGCCAATAAAGCCAAGCCCTGCTATGCACGAGGCGTGCACCTCATCAATCGGTGAGTGGTCGGCAAACACACCAAAGGATGCGTCCTCTCCCTTAGCCACCAAAAAATCAGTTATCCTCTCTCTTAAATAATCGACAAATTTATGATAGTCTCTTACCGAGGCGTACACGGACAAATTTGTCGGCCCTTGCTGTGTTCTATATGGCAAAAGCATCATAACAACGCACGCATTATCAGAAAGCCCTGCCCTCTCAAGCAGATATTTTTTTGTTATCTTACAGCGTGATAGTGGTATCGCGCCAACGACATCAATACCCTCGTTTTTTAAAAGCTCTCTCATTTTCTACCTCTGAAAACGATTATTTTCGACAGAATAAAATTCAAAATTATAACAACAATATTAGATACAATTTTGATTACAAGGTCGTTTAGGCAAAGCACCTCGACAAATACAAGCATTATCGCCATATCTATAGCGCCTGTAAGCACGCGCGAGGCAAAAAAGGTTACAAGCTCATATACTATGTGTGCCACTCCCCTTGCCTCAAAAACGAAAATTTTATTTGTCACAAACGCAAAAATCACAGAGGCAAGCCACGCAAGAAGCGTCGACACTCCAACAGACAAGGAAAGAGGATGTGCAAAAAGGTAATATGCCACAACATTTACAGCTGTGGTGAGCACGCCAAAGACTAAATAAAGCAAAATTTGGCGATTTTTTCTAATTTTTTCAAAAAAGCCCATCTTCCTCTCCCCTTTTTAAATTTTTTGCGTCAAAGCAAACACCTTGCTAATTTATATTATACACGCGTGTATCGCGATTGTCAAGACGGCAGATGTCGCGATTTTATTACTATATACTAAAAATATTTACTTGAAAAAATAAATTTTATATGCTACAATAAATTTTATAGGACAGGCTGTGCCATTATTTGGCAGGCTATTCTACACCAAATATATCTTGTAGGAGACTTATCGTGGCTGAAAAGAAGTATAATGACCAAACTATATCCTCTCTTAAGGGTGCTGACAGAGTTCGTAAAAGACCTGCTGTTATATTCGGCTCTGAGGGGCTTGAGGGCTGTGAGCACTCGTTTTTTGAGATACTCTCAAACTCTATTGACGAGGCGAGAGAGGGCTATGGCAAGGAAATCGTAGTTACTGTTTATCAGGATAGGACAATTGAGGTTGACGACCACGGCCGTGGCGTTCCTCTCGATTTCAACAAAAAGGAAAATCGCTATAACTGGGAGCTTGTTTATTGCGAGCTTTATGCCGGTGGTAAATATAACAACAATCAGGACAGTAGCGCTTACAAGTACTCTCTTGGTCTTAATGGTCTTGGTGCGTGTGCAACACAGTATTCGTCCGAGTTTATGGATGTTTATTCCTTCAAGGGCGATACCATGTACGAAATCCACTTTGAAAAGGGTAATCCTGTATCGGAGCTTATCTCCTCTCCTCTTGAGAGAAAGCATAAGCGCACAGGTACTCTTACAAGATGGCGTCCTGACCTTGAGGTGTTTACAGACACCTGTATTCCAAAGGAGCATTACCTAGATATTCTCCACAAGCAGGCTGTTGTAAACAAGGGGCTTCGCCTTGTGCTTGTTTACGAGGAGGAGAACGGCTCTCTTTCCACGACAGATTTCTTCTATGAAAACGGTATTTCCGATTATATTAATGAGCTCACCGAAAATAAGCCTCTTACACCACCATATTATTGGGAGATGAGTGCAAGGGGTAAGGACCGTGAGGACAAGGACGAGTATGAGCTTAAGGCAGAGGTTTCCTTCTGCGTTTCTAACCTTGTAAATGGTCTCGAATACTACCACAACTCAAGCTTTCTTGAGCATGGTGGCTCTCCTGACAAGGCTGTTAAGCGTGCGTTTCTTCTTGAGCTTGACAAGTACCTAAAGGACAACGGCAAGTACAACAAAAGCGAGTCTAAGATTTCCTTTGTTGACATTCAGGACTGCCTTGTGCTTGTCATTAACAGCTTCTCGACACAAACCTCGTACGAGAACCAAACAAAGAAATCCATCACAAACAAGTTCATTGAGGACGCGCTTTGTGATTCTATAAGAACAAATCTTCAAATCTACTTTGCAGAAAACCCTATGCAGGCTGAGCTTTTTGCAAATCAGGTGCTTGTAAACAAGCGCTCACGCGAGAGGGCTGAGAGCACTCGTATCGACCTTAAAAAGAAGCTAGCAACCTCGACAGACATTGCAAACAGAGTTGAGAAATTTGTTTCCTGTCGCTCCAAGGACCCAGATGTCAGAGAGCTTTATATAGTTGAGGGTGATTCTGCCCTTACATCCTGTAAGCTCGCAAGAAATGCAGAGTTTCAGGCTATTATCCCTGTTCGTGGTAAGACGCTTAACTGTCTTAAGAGCTCCTACGACAAGATTTTCAAGAGCGATATCATTGTCGACCTTCTAAAGGTTATCGGCTGTGGCGTTGAGGTTCAGACAAAATCTAAGGGCAAGGACGAGATGTCAGCCTTTAACCTCGCTAACCTTCGCTGGAGCAAGATTATTATTTGTACCGATGCCGACGAGGACGGCTTCCAGATAAGAACGCTTCTTCTTACAATGTTCTACCGTCTGCTTCCAACCCTTATAAAGGAGGGTAAAATCTTTATCGCTGAATCTCCTCTTTATGAGATTACAAGCGCAAGGGACGAGATTTACTTTGCCTATAATGAGGCTGAAAAGACAGAAATTCTTGCTTCTCTTGAGGGCAAAAAATACACCATTCAGCGCTCAAAGGGACTTGGTGAGAACGAGCCAGATATGATGTCAAAGACAACCATGCGTCCAGACACTCGCCGTCTTATTCAGGTTAGCCCAACTGACGAGGAGGCTACAAGAATTATCTTTGAGACGCTTCTTGGCGACGATATTGTAGCAAGAAAGCAGTTTATCGCAGATAACGGCTACAGATATATGGATATTGCAGATATATAAGGCTGATATGGAAAATAATTTTGACGAGATTTTTATGCGTGAGGCGCTTTGTGAGGCGATAATGGCGCGCGATATTGACGAGGTGCCTGTCGGTGCTGTAATCGTGCGTGATGGCAAGGTAATTGCCCGTGCCCACAACACGCGAGAAAGTGACAAAAACGCACTGTGCCACGCAGAGATAAAGGCGATAAACGACGCATGCTCTGCCCTTGGTGGCTGGCGACTTGTTGGCTGTACGCTTTATGTTACCCTTGAGCCATGTCCTATGTGTGCTGGCGCAATTATCAACTCTCGCGTTGAAAGGGTTGTTTTTGGCGCACACGATTTCAAGGCTGGTGCGTTTGGGTCTATGATAAATCTAAATGATTATCCCCTTTTTAAGCCAGAGTGCACAGGTGGCGTGCTTGGTGACGAGTGTGCCTCGCTATTAACCGAATTTTTTAAGACAAAAAGAAATAAATAAAAAGACCGACACTATGTGTCGGTTTTTAACTAAGGAGCTATTATGG
>JAGALI010000084.1 GCA_017625275.1 Clostridia bacterium | reverse complement strand
GGAACAGTGCTTGTTGTATCTCATGACCGTCATTTCCTTAACGATGTGTGCACAAACATAGTAGATATCGACTACTCAGGCATTAAAATGTATGTTGGTAACTATGAGTTTTGGTATGAGTCAAGCCAGCTTATCCAAAGAATGATAAAGCAACAAAACAAGAAAAACGAGGAGAAGATAAAGGAGCTTCAAAACTTCATTTCTCGCTTTAGTGCAAATAAATCAAAATCAAGACAGGCAACCTCAAGAAGAAAGCTTCTTGATAAGCTCACAATAGAGGAGCTTCCAGCCTCAAGCAGACGCTATCCATTTATCGGCTTTGATATGGATAGAGAGGCAGGAAAGGATATCTTGAGCGTAAAGGAGCTAACAAAGGAGCTTGACGGATTAACCCTTTTCAAAAATGTGTCCTTTACTGTAGTTAAGGGCGATAAAATAGCTCTTGTAGGAAATGAAATGGCAATCACCAATTTCCTAAAGGTGCTAATGGAGGAGGAAGAGCCAACCTCAGGTAGCTTCAAGTGGGGAGTAAGTATTTCAAAATCCTATTTTCCACATGATAACACACCATACTTTGAGGGCTGTCATGATAGCATTCTTGACTGGATGCGTCAGTATTCTAAGGACCAGACAGAAACCTATCTTCGTGGCTTCCTTGGCAGAATGCTTTTCTCAGGAGATAGCATCTTCAAGGAGGTAAATGTCCTCTCTGGTGGAGAAAAGGCAAGATGCATGTTCTCTCGTATGATGCTTTTTGGCTCAAACTTCTTGCTTCTTGACCAGCCAACAGACCACCTTGACCTTGAATCAATAACTGCCGTAAATAACGGTCTTGCCGATTTTAAGGGCAATATAATCTTTACCTCTCACGACTACGAAACTGTAAATACTGTTGCAAATAGAATAATCGAGCTTAAGGACGATGGAATTATCGACTTTAGTGGAACCTATGAGCAGTTTATCGAGTATAAAAGAGAAAAGGGTCTTATCTAAATATCCAAACAGGTCTTTGAAGGTACAAAGACCTGTTTTTACTTGACATATTAATATAAATATGATATAATATATTAAATTGCGCGATAAGGAGAGATATATGGATGCCCAAGGACAAAGAACAGTCGGTATAATTGGCGCAGGCCCTGCTGGGATGATGTCAGCCATATACGCCTCAATGAATGGTGCACGCGTAACGCTGTTTGAAAAGAATCAGAATGTTGGAAAAAAGCTTGCTATAACAGGCAAGGGTAGATGCAATGTCACAAACGATTGTGATAATGCTGAGTTTTTAAAAAATGTTATTGCTAATCCAAAATTCCTTTATGCATCAATCAGCAATTTTGACACACAGGATACAAAGGCGTTTTTCGAAAACGCGGGCGTGCCTCTTAAAACTGAGCGTGGTAGGCGTGTTTTCCCTGTATCAGATAATGCACATGACATTGTCAATGCACTTAAATCACAGGTGCTCGCCTGTGGCTGTGTGATTAAAAACGAAAAGGTAACAGAGATTATTGCACAAGACGGAGAAATAAAAGGAATTAGGACAAGCCGTGGCACCTATAACTTTGATGCTGTAATTTGTGCAACAGGTGGAATTTCCTATCCTGGCACAGGCTCTGATGGAGACGGCTTTAAATTTGCCAATGCACTTGGAATTAAGGTGACAGCCCTAACCCCATCGCTTGTTCCGGTTGATACAATAGAAAGCACCTCGGAGCTTATGGGGCTTTCCTTGAAAAATGTAACCCTAAGGATTACAGACACAGAGACAGGTAAGCTTGTATATACTGAGCTCGGAGAGATGCTTTTCACTCACTTTGGACTTAGTGGCCCACTCGTTCTGTCAGCCTCATCTCATATGTTGAATATGAAAAGTGGCAGATATGTTGCCTCAATTGACCTGAAGCCGGCGCTTGATGAAAAGGAGCTTGATAGGCGTGTGCTTCACGATTTTTCAACAAGAACTAATAAGGATTTTCAAAATTCGCTAGGGGCGTTGCTTCCTGCAAAGATAATCCCATATATAGTAGCTCGCACAGGTATTTTAGCAACCACCAAGGTTAATGAAATCACAAAGGAGCAAAGACACACTCTTGTGGCAACACTCAAGGACTTGACCTTTAGAATAAAAGGCTTTCGTCCTATTAAGGAAGCGATTGTCACAGCTGGTGGAATTGATGTTAGCGAAATCAATCCCTCAACAATGCAGGCAAAAAGAGTTAAGGGACTTTATTTTGCAGGCGAAATGATAGATACACACGCCTACACAGGCGGATATAATTTGCAAATTGCATTTTCCACAGGCGCACTTGCAGGCACGCATAGCGCATGGGGAGATTAGGAGTAAGATATGAGAATAGCACTTGATGGACCAAGTGGTGCTGGAAAAAGCACCGTTGCAAAGGCTGTAGCAAAAAGACTAGGAATAGTTTATGTTGATACAGGCGCACTATATCGTTCAATAGGTCTATATGTTCAAAGAAAGGGAATTTCAAAGGACGATAAGGAAAATGTTATCGCTTGCCTTGGCGAAATTCAGCTTGACCTTAAATTTGTTGACGGCACACAAATCGTTCTCTTAAATGGAGAGGATGTTGGTGGATTTATTCGTACAGGTGAAATTTCAATGTATGCATCTGCCGTATCAGCAATTCCAGAGGTTAGGACATTCCTTCTTGAGACTCAAAGAAAAATCGCAAGAGAAAATAGCGTTATAATGGACGGACGCGACATTGGCACAGTTATCATTCCTGATGCCGAGGTTAAGATTTTCCTTGTTGCCTCTGCTGAGGCGAGGGCGGAGAGACGCTATAAGGAGCTTATCGAAAAGGGAGAGGAATGTACATACGAGGGCGTGCTTGCTGATATTAAGGAGCGCGATAATAATGACTCCACAAGGGCAGTAGCTCCTGCAGTTCCTGCCAAGGACGCAATTTTTCTTGATAATTCTAACCTTAATCAAGAACAAACAATTGATAAGGTTATCGAAATTATAAATGATAAAACAGAGGTAAAAAAAAAGCCTAAGAAAAAGAAAAGACGCTTTTATAGGGTAGTGAAATTTCTGCTTGGTAAAATAGTTGGCTTTTTTCTCGGTGTAAGAGTAAAAAACAAGAATAAAGAGGTTTTTGATAAGCCGTTTATTCTTTGCGCCAACCATACAAGCCTTCTTGATGCGATTGTAATTGTTATAGCGATGAAAAATCAAATTCGCTATATGGGAAAGAAGGAAATCTTTAAAATTCCTATCCTGAACCTGTTTATTAAAGCTATGGGCGCGTTCCCAGTTGACAGAAAAAAGGGAGATGTCGCTGCAATTAAAAAGACACTTGAAATTCTAAAGGGTGGAGAATGTGTTGGAATTTTCCCACAAGGCACACGTCGTCCTTACCAAAACCCAAGAGATACTGAAATCAAAGAGGGCATGGGAATGATGGCTGCGCGTGCTGGCGTAGGAATTGTCCCTGTTTACATCAAGAATAAAAAGGGCAAGGTTAAGTGGTTCCATAAAAACACTGTAATAATCGGTGACTATATTTCACCTGAGGAGATTGCATTCCCTGAGCTAAGTGGGCGCGAAAAGTATAAGGCGATAGCAGACTATGCCTTTGATAAGGTTTGCTCAATTGGCGAGGAATGGAAGGATAAGAAATGATTATAACCGTAAGTGAAAACGCAGGCTTTTGCTTTGGTGTAAGGCGTGCAACAGATACGGTCGAAGCTCTTTTGAAGGGCAAGGGTAAGGACGAGATTATTTGCACACTTGGCAAGCTTATTCATAACGAGCAATATAACGATTATCTTGAAAGGCATGGGGCACGCGCCATCACAAAGGAAGAAATTCCAGGACTGTTTAAAATGGCTACCGAGGGCAAGCGCGTAACTCTTGTAACTAGGACACATGGCATTGAAAAGGAAACAAAGGAAGTACTCGAGGCGTACGAGAAATCGTGCGAGAGCTTTAAGGTTGTCGATAGCACTTGTCCGTATGTTGCGAAAATACACAAAATCGCGAAGGAAAACTCAGGAGAGGGAAAATGCTTCTTCTTGATAGGCCAAAAGGACCATCCCGAGGTGCTTTCGATAAAAAGCTATATAGAGGGAGAGGGCTATATTTGCGCTGACGCAAATGAGCTAGAGGAGCTTTTGAAGGCTCTAAATAATCCTCAAATTAATGCTGTAATGGTTGCTCAAACGACCCAAAAGCTGTCAGAATGGAAAAAATGTCAACAAATTATTAAAAAATACTGTACAAACGCAAAAATTTTTGATACAATATGTAGTGTTACCGAAAAAAGACAGACTGAGGCACTGGCGTTAAGCCAAAGCTCGGACGTAATGCTTGTAATAGGTGGCAAGGATAGCTCTAATACAGCTAAGCTATATCAAATTTGCAAGGCGCACTCAGGTCGTGCATTTTGGATACAGACAGGCTCGGATATTCCGTTTGAGGAAATCAAGGGGGCTAAAAAAATTGGTATAACTGCGGGTGCATCAACGCCCGATAATATAATTCAGGAGGTAAAAAAATCTATGAGCATCATGGAGGAAAACTTCGCCGAGCTTTTTGAGCAAAGCGAAAAGGAAACTCAAAAAATATACAAAGGAGCAATTGTCAAGGGTATTGTAATGTCTATTTCGGAAAACGAAATATGTCTTGATTTAGGTGTTAAGCAGACAGGTAGCATCAAGCGCGACCGTATCACATCAGATAATGAAGTGAAGCTTAGCGACCTTTTCAAAATTGGCGATGAGGTAGAAGCCAAGGTTGAAAGCAAGAGTGACAAGGACGGCGAAATCACCCTTTCCAAGAAGGCTGTTGACGATGTTAAGAACTGGGAAAAAATCGTTGACTATGCTAACAGTGGTGAGGTTGTTGAGGCAACAGTTACTAAGGCAACCAAGGGTGGCGTTATCGTAACAGTTGACGGCTTTGAGGTATTTGTTCCTGCGTCTATGACAGGTCTTGGAAAGGACAAGGACCTAAATGAGCTTGTAAAGACAACTCAAAAAATCAAAATTGTTGAAATCAAAGAGGATAGACGCCGTGCAATCGGTTCTATCAAGGCAATCCTAAGAGAGGAAAAGAAGGCTCAAGAGGAAGCATTTTGGGCATCTCTCGAGGAGGGCAAGGTTATTGAAGGACCTGTAAAGAGCCTTACATCATATGGTGCATTTGTTGACCTTGGTGGAGTTGATGGTCTTGTACATATTACAGAGCTTTCTTGGAAGAGAATTAAGCATCCAAGTGAGGTTGTAAATGTAGGCGACACAATTAAGGTGTTTGTAAAGTCCTTTGATAAGGAAGCAAGAAAGGTATCTCTCGGCTATAAGACAGACGATGAAAATCCTTGGACCATCTTCAAGTCAAAGTATGCTGAAAACGATGTGGCAGAGGTTAAGATTGTTGGCATTACAACATTTGGTGCATTTGCAGAAATCGTTCCTGGCGTTGATGGACTTATCCATATCAGCCAAATCGCAGACCAGAAGATTGACAATGTTGCAAATGTACTTAAGGTTGGCGATGTTGTTGAGGCTAAGGTTGTTGGCATCGACGATGAAAAGCAAAAGGTTAGCCTTTCTATAAGAGCACTCCTTCCAGAAGCACCAGCTGAAGAGGCAGTGGCTGAGGAAGTAGCTGAGCCTGTAGCTGAGGAGGCTCCAGCTGAGGCTGTTGAGACAGCCGACGCTGAATAATTTGAATTACAAAAACACCCACAAGTTGCCTTGTGGGTGTTTTAAAAGTAATTAAAAGAAATTATCTACCGCAACCGCAGCAGCAATTAAGCACGATAACTGCGAGAATTGCTATCCAGAGAATTTCGTTGTCAAAAAGACTGCACAAACAGTTATTCATAGTAATACCTTACCTTTTAAGGATTTGAGGATTGTATCCTCTGTTATATACTATGTCAATCTCTGTCGAATGTTACCGAATTATTTTAAAATAAGCTTGTCCTTTTCCAAAAGGTCATGTGCAGCAATAGTGCTTGTTGCTGATATATCTGTGCTTGCACCACATTTTACGCATCTTACCGTAACATGGTCATCATAAATATCACAGCTAATCTCGCCCTTTTCCTTGCAATTGCAATAAATTGCATTGTCATCGTTAAGGTCGTTTATAACAAATCTGATTATTTCAAGAATTTGAGGGTCGCATAGCTCGCGTCTATCCTTTTCCTCGTTCTTAAGCACACTCAAATCCTCTTGTCCCAGCATCGCAAGAAGCTCATCATTTGACCTTTGAATAGCGCCTGCAACCTCTTTTTCCTTACCGATAAAGCAAATGTCAATTCCAGACATAGAGCAGGGAATTACAAAAATATCGCTATCAAAGAAAACAGAGCTTGAAATTGTATAAGAATGATTAGCTGCGCATGCAAGGCAAGGAACAGTTAATTGCATTTTTCCATCACTTGTCTTTTCTACACTCATATCACTACCGTGGCAGTCGCATTTTAAGCGAAATAGCTTGCCACTTAAGGAAAAAGCACCCACCATACTGGTTGTAACACCACCACAGGCAGGACATCTATATGCAAGAGTTGTTTGCTTTTGGTTTAAAATCATAAAAAATACCTCGAAATTAAGTTACCTAGATTATACTACATAAAAATATTGCTTGTCAAGCAGAAAGGAGAAATTATGAGCGCGATATATGACGAAAAATCAGGCGCTGTGTTTGTTAGCGCATATGAGCTTTGTGCCTATGCCCTAAGAGGTGGAGACATAGATAGCCGTAATTATAAGCGTGGAAACAAAAACGGTGGCACAATAGTGTCACACCAAATGCATCCCAATAAGCCCAATATAGTAGACGCGTATTCAGTTTCTCTTATGTGCGACGGCATAACTCTCACAGTTTATACCTATCCAGAGGGCATACGCAGGGAGGAGGACGGCTCCTATACCGTCGAAAAGATTTACACAGTTCCATATCCACTTGACGACATCTCAAATGGCGAGCTTGAAATATCAATTGCCGCCATGATGTGTTCAGCATATATAGTCTTAAGAAACCTCGGTGGCGACCACATAAACGCACGAATTGTGTTTATGAAGGACGGAAGCGATGAAATGCGCTCCTTTGCTCAAAGGCTTGAAAGGGCAGAAACGGAGGCTCATTTTGAAAGCGTTACTGATATGTTTTCATCATTTGCAAAAATCATTGCTCAGCGCGCAACCGATTGCTCAAAGCAGCTATCCGAGCTTAAATTTCCATTTAAGGGTGGAGTAAGACAAGCGCAAAAGGAGTTTATTTTTGAGGCGTTTCGTTCAATTAAGGCTCATAAGCGCTTGATGGTTCAAGCCCCAACAGGAACAGGAAAAACAATGGCATCGCTATACCCATCGCTAAAGTCGATAGGTGAGGGCTATGCCGATAAAATATTCTATTTTACAGGCAAAAATACAACAGCCTATTCAGCACTTAATGCTGTTGATATAATGCGCGATATGATACCAGATTTTCGCTCAATTATAATCACATCAAAGGATAAATGCTGTAAAAGCTTCAAGCCCACGGAGCACAGAAAATGTGACCCCAAGCACTGCCCAAGGGCAGGAGCTTATTACGACAAAATAAATGTAGCTCTTTGTGAGCTTTTGGAAAATCATCGCACATATACAAAGGAAGTAATCGACCAGGTGGCGGATAAATATATGCTGTGCGCCTATGAGCTTTCTCTTGAGCTTTCCGAATGGTGCGAGCTTATAGTTTGTGACTATAACTACCTATTTGACCTTCAGGTGTACCTAAGAAGATATTTTTCCTCACCTGATGCAAATTATGTATTTTTAATAGACGAGGCTCATAACCTGCCTGATAGAGCAAGGGAAATGTACTCAGCAACGCTTGAGCGCTCAATGTTCAAGTCCTTGCAGGCGAAATTCCCTAATAACAAGCACATCACCCAGCCAATTGAGAATGTTCTTTCTAAATTTGATACCTTTTATGAGCTGGCAATGACAGAGAAAAGAGAATTTGAGGGACAGCATTACGGCTTTTATATAACAACTCAGCTTCCTGATGATATCAGCGAGGAATTTGTAGAGTTTACAAAGGGCTGTGAAAAGCTGTTTTCAAGGGATGTCAATGATGATGAGCTAATGGATGCTTATTATGAGGTTAAGCACTTGTTAAAGGTTTGCGAGATTTTTGACAAGCGCTTTACTATGTATATAGAGGCAATAGGCGAGGATGTGAAATTGCGCCTTATGTGCCTAGATGTGTCGAGGCTTCTTGATATTTCTATGAAAAAGGGCACATCATCAATTCTGTTTTCAGCGACACTTACCCCACCAGAATACTTTGCTGACATTCTTGGCTGTGAAAAATCTGGCGCGCTTACCCTCACCTCACCCTTTGAGCGCGATAATTTGTGTCTGCTTGGTATTAGTAACATAAGCACAAGATATGAGGATAGACAAAAAAGTGCAGCTAATGTAGCAAATGTAATTCGCGCTACAATAGCAGGTAAGAGTGGAAATTATATAGTTTATTTTCCGTCATATAGCTATCTTACTGAGGTTAAGGATATATTTGAAAAGCGCTATCCAAATATAAG
>JAGALI010000083.1 GCA_017625275.1 Clostridia bacterium | reverse complement strand
CGGCTGTTTTTTGGTCGAAGTGACAGGACTCGAACCTGCGATCTCATCGTCCCGAACGATGCGCGATACCACCTTCGCTACACCTCGAAATGGTAAAAATATTGAATTTTTTCGTAAGTGGTCAAACATGTGGTCAAACCGAGAAATTGATGATTTTTCGACATTCGGGAGAGCCGAAAAAGTCAGTGTTTTCAAGGGTTTTCGGCTCTTCTCGAAAAATCTACGCCGAAAACGGTGATTGAGACCCGAACCATGCGCGCTACCAGCTGCGCTACACCTCGATTTGCTCAATAATTTTAGCACAATAAAGAATTGTTGTCAAGACCTTATAAAAACAAAGCCAATCGCAGGGATTGGCTTTTGCCTTAAATGTTTATTGTTTCCCCTGATTTGATTGAATACATTTTGCCGTCAATTTCCAACCAAATAGTAAAAAGCGTGGGGTTATAAATCTTTGTAAATTCTGCGTTATAAACAAGAGAGTTATACGCCTGCACATAGTCGTAAATTTCTATATTTGTCGCGTACCAAATATCGTCCTTGTGCGATAGCCTTTTACAAATTTCCTCTGCATGCTCCCAACCACCATCACAGTCAAATTCGTAGCTATGTCCCCATAGATAGAACAGCTTTGGTGAGCGTGTAGAAATATATCCCCTTGAGGTATCCATTGAAACAAACTTATCTATATATTCCATAATTTTGGGGTTATTGTGGTGTGCAGTAGGCACCCATTTATGCCAATCGGTAGGCAATGCAAAATAGTCATTATCGCCACCAAGTGTGCGAGAATAGGCAATATCAAGGTCGACAAGATAGCTCTTAACCCTTTCATAAGAGGTGTTAGATGCCCAAGCAGTAATTCCACAGTCGGGATACGCCATGCCCCTTATAATTCTGTCGTATTTTTTCTCAAGCTCCTTGCGACATTCCAAAACATCGACAATTCCCTCAATCGGTCTTATATAGCCCTCGCCACGATGATAATATCCGTGAACAGCCACCTCGTGACCATTTGCTAATATAAGCTCCTTAATCTCTTCGGTTGTAAGGCCATCACGATTTTTAAACCTATCACCATTCAAGTTAAAGGTACATTTTAGTCCGTATTTAGTAACAAGCTGTGCAAATTTCGCATCCTGCTTGCATCCGTCATCGTAGCTGAGGGTAAGTGCCTTTGGCTTACCATCGGGAAATCTTAAAAATGAGTATCTCATAAGCGCTCCTTAAATTTGATAAATTAATTTTAGCATAAAAAGAACTTTTTTTCAATGAATTTACACAAGTAATTTAAAAAGTATGGTAAAATAATAAAAAGGGGTGATTTTATGCCTATAAGATTAAACGAGGATAAAGAGGTAGTTAAGCGTATAAAAGAGGGATTAAAGGCAAAGGATGGCTATTGTCCCTGCAGAATACCAAGGACAGAGGAATTTAAGTGCATATGCAAGGAATTTAAGGAGCAAATGGCAGACCCTGATTTTGAGGGCTATTGTCATTGTATGCTATATTATAAATATAAGGAGTAAATTATGGAAGTAATAAAGGTAAACACAGATAATTTTGAGCAAATAGTATTAAAGAGTGAAAAGACAGTGCTTGTTGACTTTTACGCTGATTGGTGTGGCCCTTGCAGAATGGTAGCACCAATTGTTGAGGAGATAGCGACGGAGCACCCAGAATACCTTGTATGCAAGGTAAATGTTGACGAAAGCCAGAAGCTAGCAATTGACTTTGGACTTGTTAGCATTCCAACCCTTCTTGCGTTCAAAAACGGCAAGGAAGCAGGAAAGATTGTTGGCGTGCGTCCAAAGGAAGCAATTCTTGAGATGCTTAAGTGAGGGGACATGAATTTTTTATCTACAGAAAAACACAAGGAGCTTTTGAAGAACGTAGTGCCAGCACTTCGCTGGAACGGAGAGGAGCCCTTAGAAAAGCATCGCGAGGCGTGTGAGAAAAAGCTTAAGGCGCTTCTTGGAATTGACACTTTTGAAAAATGTGAGGACGAGCTTCAAATTATAGGTGAAGGCGAGATAGGTGGCAACAGACACATTCATTTTGTCGTTCAAACCGAAAAGGATTATTTTGTAAATTGCCATCTTCTTTTGCCGAAGGATAAAACGGCAGAGCCTTTACCACTTTGCGTGGCGCTTGAGGGTCATGTAAGTGGCGCGCATGTTGCAATTGGAGCTGTGAAATTCCCTTATGATGAGGTGTATATTTCGCACGATGTTGATTTTTGCGTGCAGGCTGTAAAGAGAGGCTTTGCAGGCTTGGCAATTGAGCAAAGGGGCTTTGGACAAAATGGTGGTAATTTAGAAAACGGAGCAACCGACTGTCATCATGCTGCTATGGGCGCGATTTTGCTTGGACGCACGCTTATAGCTGAGCGCGTTTGGGACGTTCAAAGAGTCCTAGATGCTGTGCTTAAGCATTTTGGCGATATTGTAACAATGAATGGCTCTATACTTATGGGAGAGAGCGGTGGTGGCACAGCGACCTATTATACGGCATGTTTGGAGCATCGCTTTGATTTGTATGTGCCAATAGTTGCACTGTGCACCTTTAAGCACTCGATTATAGATATATCTCATTGCACCTGCAACTACATACCAAATATAGCAAAATACTTTGATATGGGTGATTTAGCGATACTTATCGCGCCTAAAAGAATTTTGGTTTTCAGCACAACTAATGATGAATGGTCTCCTCTCGTTGGAGCGAAGGAGGCTTATGGTGAGCTTGAAAGAATATACAAGGCATTTAGCGCAGAGGATAAATGCAAAATGCTGATAGCAGAGGGAGGACATCGCTTCTTCGCAGAGCAGGCGTGGGAAAGGATGCTTGAGCTACTTGAAAAATAAAAGAACAGACACAGGTCTGTTCTTTTTATTTTATGAGACTTTTATTAATTGTCGTAATCAATAGCGCCAAGTCTAGATTGAAAAACACCCTCTAGCCTTTCAAGCTCCTTGCCCTCAACGGACACAAAGCTCTCATTTTTCTTTCCAGGGTTTACCTTTTTTAGCACATAATATTCCGTGCAAACAGGAACGATAGCAACATATGAATTGCCATCTACATTTACCTCGTCAATAAGCTCATAAAGAGTGTCAACACCGTTTTCGTCGGTTAGAGTAATATAATTTTTCTTGCTCATATCTTATTCTCCTTGCTTGCCCTGTCCCTCGATGATGCTGTCTCCAAATTGCTTAACAACAACTGCATATCTTGTGTTGTATGCTTCCTCGACAAGGGCGTCAAAGTCAAGCCTTCTCTCCTCCTCAAGAACCTTCTCAAGCTCTGGACGAGTACGAGGGTGACGAGGAGTAAACACAGTACAGCAATCCTCATAAGGGAGAATTGAGGTATCATAAGCGCCAATGCGCCTTGAAATTTGAATGATTTCTTCCTTGTCCATGCCGATAAGTGGACGATAAACAGGAATATCGGCAAGGGCATTTGTAACATTTATAGCCTTCATGGTCTGGCTTGCAACCTGACCAAGGCTTTCGCCTGTAATAATCGCATCACAATCAATATCATGTGCGAGCTTAACTGATAGCGCCATCATATAGCGACGAAGAAGCAGAGTGAAATAGTCCTCGTCACAGTTGTCGCGAATAAGCTCTTGAATTTTTGTGAGGGAGATAATATGAACTCTTACGCGCATAGTATAGTCGGTAAGCACCTTGGCTAGCTCAAGCACCTTTTCGCGTGCACGCTCCGAGGTGTATGGGAAGCTTTCAAAGTGAATAGCCTCAAGCTGAACGCCACGCTTTGCCATCATAAAGCCAGCCACAGGGGAGTCAATTCCACCAGAAAGAAGGAGTAGACCACGACCACTAGAGCCGTAAGGAATACCACCAGCACCCTTTTCCTGTCCTGCATGCACATATGCGTATTTGTCACGAACCTCAACCTGAACAATAATGTCTGGGTTATGCAAATCAACCTTGATTTTTCCACCCGTTGCCTCAAGCACAGCAGCGCCTACCTCTCCAGCAAGCTCTGGAGAGCCGATAGGGAAGCGCTTGTCAGCGCGCTTAGCACAGGCTCTGAAGCTTTTTGCACCCTTAATTCTTTCAGGAATATGCTTTTTAACAGTATCAATAATAGCCTCAAGGCTCTTTTCGCACACAATGGCGCGAGTAACGCCAACAAAGCCAAATACATGCTTTGCCTGCTCAGTCATCTCGTCGATCATATCAGCGCTTTCCTCATCTAGAGGCTCGCAAAAAACGGTTGACTGTGCATAATAAATATTAAAATTTCCAATGCGCTTAGCGCGACGGCGTAGCTCCTTTAATAGCTTTGCCTCAAATTCCGAGCGGTTAGCACCCTTCAAAATTATCTCGCCATATTTGCATAGAATTACTTCATTTATTCTCTCACTCATCTTACCTGTCCGTCACCCTTGATAATATATTTTGAGGTTGTAAGGGCACTAAGTCCCAT
>JAGALI010000082.1 GCA_017625275.1 Clostridia bacterium | reverse complement strand
TACAGGTGTCTGTCCTTCCTTAAGTGTACCGAAGTTA
Organism: Clostridia bacterium; assembly: GCA_017625275.1. GTDB lineage: Bacteria > Bacillota > Clostridia > Oscillospirales > CAG-272 > RGIG2000. The sequence goes on along the minus strand of JAGALI010000082.1, from coordinate 6,695 downwards.
AGAGTTAGCTTGTCTACTGTATATACCTTTGAAAGAACGAGTCTTAGACTCTGCCCTGCCTCAAGTGACTTTGGCTGCCAAGCAGTTTTCTCTACTCCATCAATTGCAAGGAATGGGTATTTCAAGCTTTGTGAGCTTGTTGCATATGGGATTGAATTATATGCAGCGTTTGGTGAGATAACCGCTCCCTCTGGAAGGTCGATATCTGGGGTTACACCAAGCTTACCCACAAGCTCAACCTCATAAATATAAGGGAAAATAAGCACATCTCCACCAGGATAGCCCTTTCCAAAGCCACTAACATTAACTCTTATATTATTTGTGGTAACAGGAGCATCAAGAACGCATGAAAGCTCAGCTCCTATATGATAGTTAGAGGTATCTCTTGCCATTGCGTCCTCATACGAGGAATAAAGATACTCAGTTTTGTCGCCGTCTCCGTCACTGTCCTCAGTATCCATTTTAATATTCACAGCCTGAGAATCAGTCAAAACAGCGATATCCGTCCAAACACCCTCTACAAGCGCTTGAATTGTATATGTAACATTTTGATTATATTGAGCGTGAAGTCCTATGGACATTCTTATCTCGTAAATCTCATAATACTCTCGATTTAAGAATTTAATGCCACAGTATTCACCCTTAAAGCCAGCTGAGGTATCCTGTCCTGGTGTGATTGAAGGATACTTTGGCTCCCAGCCATGCCAGTCCTCAAGATAATCAAGTCCATTGTTTATGCTGTTTGGGGGTGTCCAGTTACTGTTTTTCATGGTTGAACAGTAAGCAAGACCCTTTAAGGCAACATTTTCAAGGCCATCTGGGTATTCAGATGGCTCCTCAGTCTCCTCAGCAAATACAGTAACAGAAAATGCAGAGAAAAGCATCAATGCTGCAAGTAAAATCGATATAATCTTTTTCATAATAGCTCCTTATAGATATGAGAGTTTTATGCTATCGTTTTCAATTGTGATTGAGGCAGCCTCAATTTGTGCTTTATTTTCAAAAATAATCGCATTTGCAAGTCTATCCTCAATTTCTGTTTGTATAAATCTGCGCATATTTCTTGCGCCAAATTTACGACTAAAGGATTTTTCTGCGATAAAATCACAGGTTTCATCGGTATAGCTGAAGCTAATGCTTCTTTCCTCAAGCGCCTTTTTCAAATCCTCCATCATAATATGAGCTATCGCCTTAAAGTCCTCAAGCTCAAGAGAACGGAAGGTGATGATTTCATCTATTCTATTAATAAATTCTGGGCGCATAAACTCGGAAAGAGCCTTTTCGGTCTTCTCTGCCTCAAGCTTTATTTGATTTCCAGCAAAGCCAGCTGTTGAGGATGTGAGATTTGCACCGGCATTAGTTGTCATAATGATAACCGTGTTTTCAAAATTTACAACCCTGCCCTGAGAATCGGAAATTCTACCCTCGTCAAGAATTTGCAAAAGAACATTCAACACATCTGGGTGTGCCTTTTCAATTTCATCAAGAAGGATTACAGAATATGGGCGACGTCTGATTTTTTCAGTTAGCTGTCCTGCCTCATCATATCCAACATAGCCTGGAGGGGCACCTATAATCTTTGAAACCGAATGCTTTTCCATAAACTCGGACATATCAAGCCTTATTAGTGCATCTGGTGCACTAAAGAGCTGATTTGCAAGAGTTTTTACAAGCTCAGTTTTACCAACACCTGTAGGGCCAGCAAAAACGAATGACACTGGACGACGCTTTGTTGAAACGCCAGCACGATTTCTACGAATTGCGCGTGAAACAGCATTAACTGCCTCATCCTGTCCTATAATTCTTGACTTGATATTTTCGTCAAGGGTTGCAAGCATGCTAAATTCATCAGCTGAAATGTTAGTCGCTGGGATTCCTGTCCAAATTTCAATAACCTTTGCAACATCAGGAATTGTCATCACGGTGTTTTCGCACTCCTTATCAAGCTCCTCCTTTTCTATAAGAAGCTGTGAGCGCTCTGATTTAAGCTCCGCAAGAGATTTATATTGCTCCTCTGTTGGGGCTTCTCCTGCCTCGGAGATTTTTGCATTAAGAGCCTCAGTCTTTTCGTCAACCCTTGCTAGCTGTTTTATTACGCTATGTCTTTTATCAATATGTGGCGAATTGAGTACGATATGAGAGCAAGCCTCATCAATGATGTCAATTGCCTTATCAGGCAAGAATCTATCATTTATATATCTTTCGCTCATTACCACTATATTTTTTACAATCTCGTCAGGGATTTTTACTCCGTGGTAAACCTCATAGTAGCTCTTTATTCCCTTGAGCATTTCTATACATTCGTCAACCGACGGCTCTTCAACCTTTACAGGCTGGAAGCGTCTTTCAAGAGCGGTATCCTTTTCAATATACTTACGATACTCGCTCATTGTTGTTGCACCTATTATTTGGATTTCTCCACGAGATAGTGCTGGTTTAAGTATATTAGCAGCGTTCATGCTGCCCTCGGAATTACCAGTTCCAACAATATTATGAACCTCGTCAATTACGAGGATTATATTTCCTGCCTCCTTAACCTCATTTATAAGAGCGTTAATTCTGCTTTCAAATTGACCTCTGAATTGTGTTCCTGCAACAAGTGCTGTAAGGTCTACAAGGTAAACCTCATGGTCCTTTAGCTTATAAGGAACATTACCATCAACTATTCTTTGAGCAAGTGCCTCTGCGATTGCGGTTTTTCCAACACCAGGCTCACCAATAAGACAAGGATTGTTTTTTTGACGACGAGAAAGAATTTGAATAACTCTTTCAAGCTCTCTATCCCTACCAATGATTTTATCAAGCTTGCCATTTAATGCGTCCTGAGTAAGATTATGGCAAAATGTTGTAAGGTGCTTTCTTTCTGGCTTTTTAGGAGAGTTGTTTTTACCCTTTTTATCCTTTGAATCGGCATTGCCATCAACCGCAAATCCTGCACCACGCATAAGCTTAGCAAAATCTATTGTAGGGTATTCTGAGTCATCTCCATCAATTGAATCAGGAAGATTTTCGGTCATACCATCAAAAAGCTTTTCCATACCCTCAAGCTCTTCATCGGTTATACCGAATTGGCGCATCATTTCGTCAACCTGCTTAAAGCCAAGCTCCTTTGCGCAAAACAGGCAAAGCCCCTCTTGCTTTTGTTCGTTATTTTCTAGTTTTGTAATAAAGACGGTTGCTGGTCTTTTCTTACATCTTGCACACATTTTCATTATTAAAAGTACCTCTATGATGTTTTAAACGGAAGCAACTCGAAAAGGTTAAATCTTGCGAGAGCTCCTAGTATAATTGATTCGTTTATTATATTTTCGCCTACGACATTAGGCACTATGGCAGAAATCAATGTAAGCACTGCTCCAACCAAAAAGGCAAAGGCTATTGCCCAAAACAGTCCTACTACTCCTCCAAGAAGTCTATTTATTATATTCAATAACGCTAGGCGTGTTACCATATCAAGAAGCGTGGTAACAATTGTTAAAGCAATTAATGCTACTATAAATATTACTAGCATCGCAATGCCAAGGGAAAGCATCCATGTGATAGACCAGCTTATATTAGATGAAAGTGCACTTACCCCAGCCTCATCAAGCTGTTCGATTCCAACCATGCTTTCATGAAAGCCGTTAGTATTATCAAGTCCGAAAAACACAAGCGCCTTATCATATACTATCGGACAGCTATTATAAAGTGAAACCAAATCAAACGATGGCTCCGCCCCAGCTGCAGACGCACTAATGGAAGCGTACACCCATTCATTTACAAATCCGCCGATAAGACCTGTAAATAGCTTTGCCACAGGAACACGAAAGACGAATGCCAAAACGCCAGCGAAAATAGGCTTAAGTGAGCCAAGTATAGATTTAACGAATCCCAAACGAATGTGTCTTATTATAATTATTATTGCTACAAGAGCAAGAGCCATATCTATAATCAAGCTTACCATTTGCATTCTCCTTTCTTTTTTATCCTTGCGCTTGCGAGTACGCATAAATATACATTATAATTATATAATTATTTTTAACGCTTGTCAATAGTATGCACAAAATAAACTTATTATAAAACAAAAAGATTTTCGCCCAAAAAGCGAAAATCTTCGTTTGTTTTTAGTTTTTATCCACCTATCACAAGACTGGCAATCCATCGCCACATGTTGTGAGTGTTGAAGAAATTCAAAATTATAGAATTACTAATCAGATCCGACGAGAATACATTCTGGTTATATCCTGCACCGAAGTTAATAATCGATATAATTACAGTTGCAAGTAAAAGGGCAATCGCCGCAGCAAACACAGCGCCTATTAGCGCACCAAGAATAATATTTACAAATCTAACGATTGGAAGTTGCCCTGCTTTATTGAGAAGCGCACCTATAATAGCGAGCACTATTTCAACAACTACAAATATTAATATTACAGCCAAAATGGTTGAAATAACTGATGAGAGTAGCGCGCCAAGGCTTGAGGAAAGGTGCTCCACAACCTCCAAGGGTGCGCTTTCGTTACCATAAAAATATTGTTGAATTGTAGCCTCGTCAACGCCAGAGCGCATCAAAGCACTGGTAAACCATTCAGGAATTCCATCAAATAGAGTGTAGAGCTGATATGCCCCTTCTCCATCATATGTAGATATAAAAGCACTGTTTACCCAGCCTGTTGACAAGCTTAAAAAGATTTTTTCATCTAAAAGCCCTGCCAACGGAGCGTTAAATACATATGCAAGAAAAATTGCAAGAACGGTCTTAGCAAACGCCATAAATGACCTAATAAAGCCTCTTGCTGCATTTCTAACAATTATTACAAAGCAAATCAGCGCAATTACTATATCAATAATTAAACTAACCATTGTTTATTAATTGCCAGCCTTTCGAACCTAAGGGAATGTTGCCTATGAAAAATGCGTACAAGCTACGCATATGATTATTTTATAATATTGTATCATCTTTTTCGGCATTTGTCAATAGTGATGTAAAAAATATTTTATAATCGAATCTAAACTTAATAATAAATTTTCTTTAAGTATAGGCCATCAGGTCTTGCAGTGCTTCCTGCATTCTTCCTCTCCTTTAGGCTTATTATCCAAGAAATGGTATTCTCATTAATTTTGCCCTTCTCTATTGCCAAAAGCGTACCAACCATAATTCTTACCATATTATATAAAAAGCCATCTGCGACAACATGAAATTCAATAATATCGCCCTTTCGTGTTAGATAGCTTTTATAAACAGTACGAGTTGTATCCTCTATTTGTGAGCCAGAGGACATAAAAGCATCGAATTTATGTGTTCCTATAAATTGCTTAGCTCCTGCTTGCATTTTTTCAAATGCCTCATCGCTAATGCTCTTTCCATATTCGAGGACTCTGCCTGCGAGAAATGGGTCCTTTATTGGACTTGTGCGTATCTTGTACACATACTCCTTCTTTTTTACGCTATATCTAGCATGAAATTCATCAGATACCTCTTTTGCGCTGAGCACGCAAATATCGCATGGCAATGCTGTATTAAGTGCAATTGGAACCTTATCTATAGGAACAGTTATTTTTTCATCCTTATTTTTTGGCTCCACTGTTGCACAGTATCCAATCGCATGAACACCCTTATCGGTACGGCTACAGCCTGTTACATTGCACTCTACACCAAATGCCTTTTTCACAGCGCGATTCAGCATAAGAGCAATTGTAGGCTTGTCCCCCTGAAGCTGATAGCCACTATAGCCTGTGCCAACATATGAAATTGTGAGAAGAATTTTCATATCTGCTCCTTTACGTTTATATCGTAAATTTCATTTTAAATCGAATAAACGCTTGTATAAATATTGAGTAAAATAACCCCTGCAATAACACCACAGCCTAAAAGAAGCCCAACATAGTCTCTAGCCTTCATTTTGAGCTTTTTCATTCTTGTTCTACCGTTACCACCATGATAGCATCTACACTCCATAGCAATAGCAAGCTCCTCTGCTCTTCTAAAAGAGGACACGAAGAGTGGAATTATTATTGGAATTAATGCCTTTGCTCGCTTAATTAGTCCACCACTTGAAAAATCAGCACCTCTTGCCTTTTGAGCATTCATTATCTTTTCGGTTTCCTCGACAAGCGTTGGAATAAAACGAAGTGCTATTGTCATCATCATGGCGAACTCATGAACTGGCACTTTAATTTTCTTTAATGGTGAAAGAGCTGTTTCGAGTCCATCAGTAAGCTCTATTGGTGTTGTTGTATAAGAGAAAAACACGCTTGTTTCAACGAGCAATATGATAATTCTAAGCGCTAAAATTCCAGCATTTATAAGTCCTTCCTTATAAAGGGTCAATGTCCAAAAATTAGGAATTATTGTAAACGAAAAGAGTGGTGTTGTTTCTGCCTTCGTCAAAAACATATTGAGTATGGCTGTAAAAATCACAATTATCGTTATTGGCTTTAAGCCTTTTAGGATTATTCTTATTGGAACTCTACTTATTAAAATAGTAAAAATAGCAATCGCTGTCAAAAATACAAACGCATATATTTCCTTTGCTACAAAAATTGCTACGATATAAACGAGCACAAAAAACAGCTTTGTTCTAGGGTCTAAGCGATGAATTGCGGAGTTTTTCTCGTAGTATTGACCAACTGATACATCAAATGCCATCGTCATCACCTCCTGAGATATATTTTAATATCTCCTCGTAAGCGCTCTCGACGGTATATATATCCCT
>JAGALI010000081.1 GCA_017625275.1 Clostridia bacterium | reverse complement strand
CTTCTGTACCTCTTGTAAGTGTGTTCTTGCAAACGATGAGGTTGTAAACGGAGTTTGCGAAAGATGTGGTAGTGAGGTTGTTCACAAGGTTAAAAGTCAGTGGATGCTTAAAATTACTGCATATGCACAGAGATTGATTGACGATCTTGATGGACTTGATTTCCTAGAGAGAATTAAAACTCAAGAAATTAACTGGATTGGTCGTAGCGAAGGAGCAGAGGTTACCTTTAAGACCACTGCTGGAGACGATGTAATAGTTTACACAACTCGTCCTGATACACTTTTTGGTGCTACATATATGGTTATGGCACCAGAGCATGCTCTTATCGACAAGTGGAAGGACTCCATTACCAATCATGCAGATGTTGAGGCATACAAAATAGCAGCTTCCAAAAAGTCAGACTTTGAAAGAACTGAGCTTGTGAAGGACAAAACAGGTGTTATGCTTGAGGGCATTCATGCAATTAATCCTGTAAATGGCAAAGAAATCCCAATTTTTATTTCGGACTATGTACTTGCTACCTATGGAACAGGTGCTATTATGGCTGTTCCAGCGCATGATGATCGTGACTGGGATTTTGCCAAGGTATTCAATCTTCCAATCATTGAGGTTGTTGCAGGTGGTAATGTTCAAGAAGCACCATTTACTGATGTTGAAACAGGAAAGCTTTGCAATTCTGAGTTTTTGAACGGATTAGAGGTTGCTGATGCTAAAAAGGCTATTATTGAATGGCTTGAAGCAAACGGAAAAGGACACAAGCAGGTTAATTACAAGCTTCGTGACTGGGTATTCTCTCGTCAAAGATATTGGGGAGAGCCTGTTCCTATGGTTTGGTGTGATGATTGTGGTTGGGTTCCAGTTCCTGAGGAACAGCTTCCTGTAGAGCTTCCTAATGTAGAGCATTATGAGCCTACAGATACAGGCGAATCTCCACTTTCAAACATTACTGATTGGGTAAACACAACCTGTCCACATTGCGGAAAGGAAGCAAAGAGAGAAACTGATACAATGCCTCAATGGGCTGGCTCGTCTTGGTATTTCTTGCGTTATTGTGATCCACATAACAAAGAAGCACTTGCTTCTCGCGAGGCTCTTGATTACTGGATGCCTGTTGACTGGTATAATGGTGGAATGGAGCACGTAACTCTTCACTTGCTTTACTCACGCTTCTGGGCTAAATTCCTTTATGATATTGATATTATCAGCTGTAAGGAGCCATATAAAAAGAGAACTGCACATGGTATGATTCTTGGCGAAAACGGCGAAAAAATGTCAAAATCTCGTGGAAATGTAATCAATCCAGATGATGTTATTGCAGAATTTGGTGCAGATACGCTTCGCCTTTACGAGATGTTTATTGGTGATTTTGAAAAGGCGGCTCCTTGGAATCCAGCAAGCATAAGAGGCTGCAAGAGATTTCTTGATAGAGTAGCGTCTCTTGCCGAAATCGCTAGTGGTAGAGGCTTTACAAAAGAGCTTGAAACATCTTTCCATAAGCTTATAAAGAAGGTAACTCTTGATATTGATGATATGAAGTTTAACACTGCTATCGCTGCGATGATGGCTACTCTTAATGATGTTTATGAGCTTGGACATCTCACTATTGATGAGCTTGAAATCTTTATAACACTTTTAAATCCATTTGCACCTCACTTAACTGAGGAAATGTGGGAAAATCTTGGACACAATTCATTCCTTTCAATTGAAAAATGGCCTGAATATGACGAATCAAAAACCGTTGATTCAACTGTTACAATTGCAGTTCAGGTAAATGGAAAGCTTAGAGGTACAATTCAAATTTCTAAGGACATTGATAAGGACAGTGCAATTGCATTGGCTAAGCAAGAGCCTAAGGTTGCAGAGGTAATTGCTGATAAAACAATTGTAAAAGAAATTTATGTTGCAGGAAAAATAGTAAATATTGTTGTAAAATAATAAAAAATTTACAAAAATTATAAATTTACTATTGACAAGCAAGTCTTGTTGTAATATAATATCTAAGAGATTTAATTCTCTTGCTTACACGCGGGGGGAGGGATAATAGATGGCAGAAATCAGAGTAAAAGAAAATGAATCACTCGATAGCGCTCTTCGTAGATTCAAGCGTCAATGCGCAAGAAGTGGAGTTCTTATGGAGCTTCGTAAGAGAGAGCACTACGAAAAACCAAGTGTAAAAAGAAAGAAGAAATCTGAAGCAGCAAGAAAGCGCAAATTTAAGTAATTTGTCATTCTTAACAACTTCAAAAGGACCACATTTATTGTGGTCCTTTTTTCTTTACAAAAAAGCTCTCATAATGAGAG
>JAGALI010000080.1 GCA_017625275.1 Clostridia bacterium | reverse complement strand
GGATTTGAGAAAATCACACGAAAACTCTGCAGTAAAGAAGCTCTATGATGAATACTTTGGTGAGCCAGGTAGCCACAAGGCACACGAGGTTCTTCATACAAAGTATGTAAAGCGTGGAATTTAATTTAAAAATCCAATAAATAAAAGCCTCTTGCATCTCGCAAGAGGCTTTTTATATGTAAAAGAGCCTATCACAAGCGATAGGCTCTTGGTTATATAATCATTCCACCATTTACACCAAGAATTTGACCTGTTATAAAAGAGGCCTCATCACTGGCTAAAAACAGTACCGCGTTAGCAATTTCCTCTGGTGTTCCAAGTCTGCCAAGAGGAGTTTCCAATTTTATAGCATCAATATCTTCTATTGTAAGATGCGCATTCATATCGGTATCAATCGCACCAGGAGAAACACAGTTAACGCGTATTCCAGACAAAGCTACCTCTTTTGCTAAAGCCTTTGTCATGCCGATAAGACCGGCCTTTGAAGCAGAATAGTGAACCTCGCACGAGGCACCTACCTCACCCCACATAGAGGCTATATTTACAATGCAACCAGCTTTTCTAGATATCATAGACGGTAAAACAGCTCTCGAGGCATAAAACGCGCCGGAAAGATTGGTATCAAGCATTTTTTGCCACATTTCGTCAGTAATATCGGTAAAAAGAGAAAACTCTGAAATTCCAGCATTGTTTACAAGAATATCTACTCTTCCAAAATGCTTTATTACCAAATCAACTGCATCATTTACTTGATTAGAGCTTGATATATCGGCTTGAATGGCAAGTGCGCCACATTCCTTTGCGATTTTATCAGCCTTTTGCTTGGAGCTTAGATAGGTAAACGCTACCTTATATCCACGATTTGCAAAGGCTCGTACGCAAGAAGCACCTATGCCACGACTTCCGCCTGTAATTAAAACTATCTTTTCCATAATAAACCTCAAAAATATTGTTAAACATATTTTACCATAACGCGAGTAAAAAGTAAATATATATTGACTAAAATTTGTAATTATGGTAAAATTGGATTGAACAAATATATATTTAGGAGACTTTTATGAGATTTTACGAAAACCCTCAAAAAACCTATGAAAATCGCGAAATACAAAGGGCTTATTATATCCCTCATGGCGATGCAAAATACACTCTTTTGAATGGTGAGTGGAACTTTGCGTTTTTTGAAAACTCTGATATCATAGCAGAGCCTGAAAAATGGGATAAAATTGATGTTCCATCATGCTGGCAGCTAAAGGGCTATGAAAACCCAAACTATTCAAATATTAACTATCCATATTTATGTGATATGCCATATGTGCCTAATATTAATCCTATGGGAATGTATGAGCGTGAATTTGAGGTGGAGCGCACTGAAAATGACCACTATATAGTTTTTGAGGGCGTTGCTTCCTGTGCAGTGCTTTACATAAACGGAAAATATGTCGGATTTACTCAGGGCTCACACCTTCAAGCAGAATTTGATATCACTAAGTATGTGAAGAAGGGCAAAAATACAATTCGCACAAATGTATATAAATGGTGTGCTGGAAGCTATATAGAGGACCAGGATTTCTTTAGATATAATGGTATTTTCCGTGATGTTTACCTTCTTTCCCGTCCAAAGGGACATATCAAGGATATTGATATAAAAACTGAAAAGAACAAAAAAATCATTGTTAAGGCTGACAAGAAAGCAACAGTTAAGCTTTACGATGGAGAAACGCTTCTTGAGACCAAAATAGGAAGCAAGGTCAGCTTTACTGTTGTAAATCCAAAGCTTTGGAATGCAGAAACACCTAATTTGTATACTCTCGTTATAGAATGCGCAGGTGAAATTATTACTCAAAGGGTAGGACTTCGCACAATAACTGTTTCTGCAAAGAAGGAAATCCTTATAAATGGTAAGCCTATTAAAATCAAGGGCGTAAATCACCATGATTCAACTAAATATAACGGCTGGTGCATGACTGATGAGGAAATTTTGGCAGACCTCAAGCTTATGAAAGAGCTGAATATGAACTGTGTAAGAACCTCACACTATCCACCACCTCCAAAATTTCTTGAATATTGTGATGAGCTTGGCTTGTATGTTGTACTTGAATGTGATAATGAAGCACATGGAATGATTCGCCGTTTGCCAGGAGTAGACTATCGCTACGATATGGAGCCAAACGCTTGGCCAATGACAAATCCTGATTGGAAAAACGAGCATGTAAATCGTATGGAAAGATCATACATGCGCGACAGAAATCACGCATCAATCATTATGTGGTCTGTAGGAAATGAATGTGGATTTGGAGAGAGCGGTATTGCAATGGTAGAGTACCTTCGCTCGGTAGATAAGGAAAGGCTTGTCCACTCTGAGAGCGCATCAGGACTTAATATGCACGAGTACACAGATGTGTTCTCAAAAATGTATCCAGATCTTAATGATCTTACAAAATGGCTTGATAACAAGGAATACGATATTCCAATATATCTTTGCGAGTATTCTCATTCAATGGGTAATGGTCCTGGAGATGTATGGCAATATATGGAGCTTGTACATAAATATCCACAGTTCGTAGGTGGCTGTATTTGGGAATGGAGCGACCATACTGTGGTTGTTGACGGCGTTCAAAAATATGGTGGAGACTTCAAGGGAGAGCTTACTCAGGACGGAAACTTCTGCTGTGATGGACTTTTGTTCGCCAATAGAGACCTTAAGGCAGGAACCCTTGAGGCTAAGAGTGCATATTTGCCAATGCGATTTGATTACAAAAACGGAAAGCTTAAAATTACCAACCATTATGATTTTACTAATTTCTCTGAATGCACTGTAAATTACAAAGTAAGAGTAGATGGAATAACAGTCGAGAATAAGGATTTGAAGCTTGATTTAGCACCTAAAAAGAGCGTTACAGTAATGACTGATACAAATCCTACCCAGTGCAAGAATGGAGCAAGCATAGATGTTACACTCATTGATGCAAGTGGTAAAGAGCTTGGAACGCTTTCTCAAATAATCAAGTGCAAGCTTGTTAAGGAAGAAAAATCAAACGCTCCTGCTACGCTTACTGAAAATGGAATTTATGTTTATGCAAGGGGAGAGGGTTTTGAATATCGCTTCAATAAACAGCTTGCTAACTTTGATAGCATTAAGATAAATGGCAAGGAGCTTCTTGTAAATCCCGTAAAAATAGGCGCATTTAATGCGATTATGGATAATCATCGTGGACTTATTCACCTCTGGACTAACGAAAATATTTGGGAGGGAGAAAACCTTAACATTGCGTTTACAAATGTTCGCAAGGTTAGCGTAAACGGAAACACAATAATCGCAGATTGTGCATATGGTGGCGTTTCAAGACTTCCTGTATTTAAATACAAGCTTAAGGCAACCATTTTTGAAAATGGTAGAGTGGCATTTGATTTGAATGGCGATATAAGAAAGGACGCAAAATGGCTTCCTCGCCTTGGCTTTGAATTTGCAATTGATAAGGCTAACGAGGAGTTTAAATACTTTGGAATGGGTCCGTACGAAAACTTTATTGATATGTCCCACCATGTAAGACAGGACTACTTCGTAAGCAATGTTGAAAACGAATATGTTCCATATGTATTGCCTCAGGAGCACGGTAATCACTGTGAGACTACAGAGGCTGAAATTGCAGGACTTCGTTTCGTTGGCAAAAATGCCTTTACCCTTAATGTTTCAAAATATTCAATCGACCAGCTTTGGAGAGCAAAGCATACCGACGAGATGGGAGATTCTTATGCAACACATGTAAGAATCGACTATAAGGTCTCAGGAACAGGCTCTGGCTCTTGTGGTCCTTGGGTGATTGATGAATATCGTCTTAGCGAGAAAAAAATCAAATTTGCATTCGATATGGAAATTGTATAAAACAAGCAAAAGAGCCTTTTAAGTAAAGGCTCTTTTGCTTTTGATTAAATTTTAGAATTTATAAAACTACAAATTATATAATTTAAAAATTTGAAAATCAATTAAATATGACCATGTACTTGCGAATAGTCTTGTTAGCAAATAGAATATTAGCAAGTATATTGGCAACAATAATTGACAAGAATCCTTGAATGGAATTAAATGGAATGTTTACAATGGCACCGGCAAAGCCAATTAAAAAAACACCTTCAAAAAGAAAATATCCAAGCACCATGACAAGCTCCGCAACAAAGCCACCAAGGATAAATCCGAAAGGATGCTTAGTAAGCGTTGAAACAAGCTTGTAAACAAAGTAACATGCAATTGCCATTAAAGACTTTATTATTATTGTAGCAGGTGCATAAATGGCATATCCAAGCATAAGATCAGCAAGCATGGCCCCAATACCACCACAAACAGCACCACAAACAGGACCTATTATGAATGTGCAGAGAATAATGAAAGCATCCCCTAAATTTACATAACCGACAGCTGGCATAGGAATTGCGATAAAATATGTTGCTACAAAAACAAGAGCAGTGAACATTGCTGTCAAAGAAAGCTTATAAATTTTTTGATTTTTCAAACAAATCATCTCCCAAAATAATATGCTTAAATTATATCATTGTGATAGTTAAAATTCAAGCGTTATTCACAATAATTTCACTTGAATTTGCAAATAATATATGCTAGAATTGTTAATAGAGGTGATGATATGTTTTTTTACATTGACTGGTTATATATCATACTTGTTTTGCCAGCCGTAATTCTTTCTCTTTGGGCTAGCGCAAGGGTGAATTCAACCTTTAAAAAATATTCGCAAATTCATTCCTTGTCTGGGCTTACAGGTGCCGAGGTTGCGAGACGAATTTTATATGAAAACGGGCTCTATGATGTTAAAATAGAGCAAACACATGGACATCTAACAGACCATTACGACCCTAGAACTAATGTGGTTAGACTTTCTGAAAGCACATATTCAAGCACATCAAGTGCAGCGATAGGAGTTGCAGCACACGAGGTAGGACACGCAATTCAACACGCAAGAAATTATATCCCCTTGAAGCTTCGTAATGCGATAGTTCCTGTAACAAATATAGGGGCTAAGCTTTCTATGCCGCTTATACTTTTGGGAATAGTATTGTCAGCATTTGGACCATACTTTGCGTATCTTGCATATTTTGGTGTGGCATGCTTTTCACTTTGCGCACTTTTTCAACTGTTAACCCTTCCAACAGAGTTTAATGCAAGCCGTAGGGCACTTAAGGCAATTGATGAGTGTGGAATACTTGATAGAGAAGAAATGGCAGGGGCAAGGCGTGTATTAAGCGCTGCTGCTATGACTTATGTTGCAGCTCTTGCCGTGACACTTGCACAGCTTTTAAGGCTGGTGTTAATTGTTGGTAGCCTCAATAATAGGCGTAGATAAATTATAAATATATAAAAAATTACAAAAAACTATTGACAAGCACTTTTCTTTGTGATAAAATCATTAAGCCGCATAATGCTATGGTCGCAAACGGTCATACCTACCTGGCTTAGCGAGTTTTGTTGAAAGAGAGGTGCTTTTCATGTTTGCAATTATCCAAACAGGCGGAAAGCAGTACAAAGTAAACGAGGGAGATATTATCTTCGTTGAAAAGCTTGGCGTAGAAGAAGGCGAAGATGTTAAGTTTGAAAATGTTCTTGCAATTTCAAACGATAATGGCTTCGTAGCAGGCGCTCCTTATGTATCTGGTGCTTCCGTAACAGCAAAGGTTGTTCGTAACGGTAAAGCAAAGAAAATTTACGTTATGAAATATAAGGCAAAGAAGAACGAAAAGAAGAAGATCGGTCATAGACAGCCTTATACAAAAGTACAAATCACAAAGATTGAGGGTTAATTCGCCATATGACAAAGGTCGTATTTTTCAAGTCAGGTGATAGCTATTGGGGCTTTGAGGAGCAGGGTCATACAGGCTTTGCAGAAAGTGGAGAGGATATCCTCTGCTCAGCGCTATCCTCAATGACAATGCTAATTATCAATGCAATAGAGGTTGCATACGCATCACGCGTTGATTACGAGATTGACGATGAAACCACAAATGTACGAGTAAGCGTTCGTAGTGCATTGTCCGACTACGAGGCAGATGAGAAGAAAAGATATGCAATATCTGGTCTTATCATGGCGTATTATTATCAGCTAAACGATTTGGTCGAGGAATATTACGACTATCTTGAGGTTGAGGTAATCGAAAAGAAATTTGAGGACAAAAAATAAACGTAAAATTCAGATAACGGAGGAACAAGAAATGTTAAGACTTAGTTTACAGTTCTTCGCACATAAAAAAGGTGTTGGTTCTACTAGAAACGGTCGTGATAGTGAATCAAAGCGTCTTGGCGTAAAAAAGGCAGACGGTGCTTCCGTTCTTGCTGGTAACATTATCGTAAGACAAAGAGGAACTAAAATTCATCCCGGTAACAATGTTGGTATCGGTACAGACGACACACTCTTTGCTTTGATTGATGGCGTAGTTAAGTTTGAGCACATCACAAAGGACAAGAAGCGTGTAAGTGTTTACGCAAAATAATTTAAAAATCCACCGAGGGCTCGGTGGATTTTTTCTTTTTTTAAAATCAAAGGACGAAATATGTAGAAAAATAAAAATAATTATCTTAAAATATCTTCACAGGCGCGAAAAAATGTGTTAAAATAATACGAATAATAAGATTATCACATTAAGGAGAATATATGCTTAAGCTTGAAAATATTTCCTTTGAGGTTCATACAGAGGACACTCAAAAAGGAATCTTAAAAAATATAAATCTAGAAATAGAAGATGGCTTTGTTGCTATAACAGGTCCTAATGGTGGAGGCAAATCTACCCTTGCTAAGATTATAGCAGGAATTTATCAGCCTACCTCAGGCAGAATTTTGTTTGATGGCGTTGATATTACAAATATGAGCATCACTGAAAGGGCAAACCTTGGAATTAGCTTTGCATTCCAACAGCCTGTTAGATTCAAGGGACTTACTGTAAAGGATTTGATTACACTTGCATCAGGCAAAAAAATTACAGTTTCCGATGCGTGCACCTATCTTTCTGAGGTTGGACTTTGTGCAAGAGATTATATTGACAGAGAGGTAAATGCGTCCTTATCTGGTGGAGAGCTAAAAAGAATTGAAATTGCTATGATAAACGCAAGAGGAACTAAGCTCTCTATATTTGATGAGCCAGAGGCAGGAATTGACCTTTGGAGCTTTAATAACCTTATTCAGGTTTTTGAAAAAATGCATCAAAAAACAAATGGCTCTATATTGATTATTTCGCATCAGGAAAGAATCTTGAATATTGCAGATAAAATTATAGTTGTAGCAGGTGGTGAGGTGAAGCAATATGCTTCTAAGGATGAGGTGCTTCCGGCGCTTCTTGGAAAAACAGCATCAACCTGTAAAACCTTAACGGACAAGAACTAAGGAGGACGCTATGGATAACATTCAAAAAAATCTATTAGAAAAAATAGCTGACCTTCATAAAACTCCAGAGGGGGCTTATAATATAAGAGCAAACGGAGCTCTTGGTGGCAGAAATACAACAGCAAACATAGACATTGTTACAAAAACCGACAAAAACGGAATCGATATTATAATAAAGCCAGGAACAAAAAACGAAAGTGTTCATATTCCTGTAATTATCAGCCAAAGTGGACTAAGTGACCTAGTTTATAATGATTTTTATATAGGCGAGGGAGCAGATGTAACAATTATTGCTGGTTGTGGCATTCATAACTGTGGAGACCAAAAATCCGAGCATGATGGAATTCATACCTTCCATGTAGGAAAGAACGCAAGGATTAAGTATGTTGAGCGTCATTATGGAGAGGGTGATGGTAACGGCGAAAATGTTATGAATCCAACTACTGTGATTGAAATAGCAGAAAATGGTTACCTTGAAATGGAAACAGCCCAAATAAAGGGAATTGATTCTACAAAGCGTGTAACTAATGCAACACTCGCAGAGGGTGCTAAGCTTGTAATTAGAGAAAAGCTTATGACTCACGGCTCACAGATTGCTGAAACCGACTTTACAGTCGATTTAAACGGCGAAAATTCAGGTGCAAATGTAATTTCTCGTTCAGTTGCTAAGGAAAGCTAAAGGCAGGTATTTAGGTCTGTTATAAACGGAAATAACAAGTGTACAGGACACACCGAGTGCGACGCAATTATTATGGACGATGCAAAGGTTGTGGCAATTCCTGAAATTACTGCTAATCACATTGATGCTGCTCTTATTCATGAGGCAGCAATTGGAAAAATCGCAGGAGAGCAAATCATTAAGCTTATGACTTTAGGCCTTACAGAGCAAGAGGCTGAGGAGCAAATCGTAAGTGGATTTCTTAAATAATTAATAAAAAGCCTAACTAATAAGTTGGGCTTTTTTGTATATTTTTCTGTTGCTTTTTCAAATACTAACTTAAATCACATTATAAAATATTTTTAATAAGATAGTAGAAAAAGCAATTTTTATGAGGAATATACCTATGAAAAAATATAAAATAATCGAAAGCTCCGAGGATTTGGAGATTATATTAAAAAGAGTGAGGGAGGCTCAGGAAAAATTTTCTAAATATTCGCAGAAGCAGGTTGATGAAATATTTAAGGCAGCAGCCATTTCAGCAAACAAGGCGAGAATAAGACTCGCGCAAATGGCCGTCGATGAGACAAAAATGGGTGTTGTAGAGGATAAGGTGGTTAAAAATCACTTAGCGTGTGAATATATATACAACAAATATAAAAATGAAAAAACCTGTGGAGTAATATATGAGGATAACTCAAGTGGAATACAGAAGATAGCGTGTCCTATAGGCGTAATAGGTGCTGTAATTCCTACCACCAATCCGACCTCAACTACTATATTTAAAATTCTTCTTGCATTGAAAACCAGAAATGGTATTATAATCAGCCCCCATCCACGGGCAAAGGATTGTACAAGTGAAACAGCTAGAATTATGCTTGAGGCAGCAATAGAGGCAGGTGCTCCAGAGGATATAATAGCCTGGATAGATAAACCAAGCTTAGATATCACAAGACATCTTATGAGCTCTTCTGATATAATTTTAGCCACAGGTGGCCCTGATTTGGTAAAGGCTGCATATTCAAGTGGTAGACCGGCAATAGGGGTTGGAGCTGGAAACACGCCAGCGATAATTGATGACAGTGCAAATATTCTTATGGCAGTGAACTCTATAATTCATTCTAAATCATTTGACAATGGAATGATTTGTGCATCTGAACAGGCTGTAATTGTGCTTGATAGCATATATGATGAGGTCAAAAATGAGTTTATTAAGCGTGGCTGTCATTTTCTTGCTGATGATGAGCTGGAAAGGCTAAGAGGCATTATATTAGTAAATGGCTCCTTAAACTCTAAAATTGTTGGTCAAAGTGCATCAAAAATAGCACAAATGGCAGGAATTAGCATTAATAAAGGAGTTAAGCTTTTAATTGGAGAGGTGGAAAATGCAGATATATGCGAGGCGCTTGCCCACGAAAAGCTTTCTCCTATCTTGGCTATGTATAGGGCTAATTCATTTGATGACGCGCTTGATATAGCGTAGAAGCTTATAGAAATAGGGGGACTTGGACACACCTCATCTGTTTATCTGAACGAGATTAGCGAGACTGAAAAAATTAATAAATTTAAGCACAGAATGAAGACCTGTAGGGCACTAATTAATACCCCATCCTCACAAGGCGGCGTGGGAGATGTTTATAATTTCAGCCTGCCACCGTCATTTACCCTTGGCTGTGGCTCTTGGGGTGGAAATTCAATTTCCGAAAATGTAGGGTCGAAGCATCTTTTGAATATAAAAATTGTTGCGATGAGAAGAGAAAATATGCTTTGGCTAAAAGCTCCTGAAAGCATATATTTCAAAAGAGGCTCGTTGCCATACGCATTAGAAGCTATTAAAGATGAAATGGAGAAAAAACGCGCTTTTATAGTGACGGATACCTTTCTGTTTGAAAATGGATATGTGAATCCGATTATAGAAAAGCTTTCCTCTATGGGCATTCAGTATTCAGTGTTTAGTGGCGTTGAGCCAGATCCAACATTAGAGTGCGCAAGGAATGGAGCAGAGCAAATGAAGGGCTTTTCACCAGATGTTATTATTGCATTTGGTGGTGGCTCTGCAATGGATGCTGCAAAAATTATGTGGATGCTCTACGAGCATCCATATGAGAGCTTTGAGAGTATGTCTCTTAGATTTTCAGATATAAGGAAACGAATATATTCCTTTCCTAAAATGGGAAAAAAGGCGAGCCTTGTCGCCATTCCAACATCATCTGGAACAGGTAGCGAGGTGACGCCATTTGCAGTCATTACAGATGAAAAAACGGGAATAAAATACCCCCTTGCCGATTATGAGCTGCTGCCAAATGTGGCTATAATAGATGTTGACCTTCATATGAGTGCGCCAAAAAGCTTAACATCAGCATCGGGAATTGATGCCTTGACTCACGCCTTAGAAGCATATGTGTCGATAATGTCCAGCGATTTTACGGATTCAATGGCGTTAAAATCAATAGAAATGATTTTTAAATATTTGCCAAGGGCATATGAAAATGGAAATGATATTGAGGCAAGAGAAAAGATGGCAAATTCAGCAGCTCTTGCAGGAATAGCCTTTGCGAATGCTTTCCTGGGGATTTGCCACTCCATGGCGCATAAGCTAGGCTCCTTTCATCATCTGCCACATGGCATAGCCAACGCACTTTTGATAGAGCAGGTTATTAGATTTAATGCTAATGAAGCACCGACTATAATGGGAACCTTCTCACAGTATGACCATCCGATGTCTCTTGAAAAGTATGCAGAAATTGCAGATTATCTAGGACTTGCAGGAAAAACGCAGGTGGAAAAGCTGGAGGCGCTTATAAAAGCTATTAGAGAGCTTAAATTTAAGATTGGAATAAAAGCCTCAATAAAGGAATACGGCATTGACGAAAGCACCTTTTTATCTACTCTTGATAAAATGTCAATTGAGGCGTTTGACGACCAGTGCACAGGAGCAAATCCACGATACCCCTTAATTAGCGAGATTAGAGCTATGTATCTTAATGCTTATTATGGGAAAGATGAACCTGTTTAATTGGAATAAATATGATTTTGAAAAAACCGATTTTTGTCGGTTTTTTCAAAAATTCTATTGAATTGCTTATCATATAATGATAAAATGAACTTAATAAAACGTTTTATTAGGGGCAAAAAATGAAAATAATTGACATAATAAAAGCAGATAAGCCGTCACTTTCGTTTGAGGTTTTTCCACCAAAAACCAGCGATAGCTTTGAAACAGTAAAGGACGCCACAGAAAAAATAGCATCCTTAAAGCCTTCGTTTATGAGCGTTACATATGGCGCCGGTGGAGGAACAAGCGAGTACACAGTCGCGTTGGCAGAGGATATTAAAAAAAGCTTCGGAGTAGAATCTCTTGCTCATCTTACCTGTATTAATTCTACTAAAGAGGATATACAATCTCGTCTAATGAAGCTAAAGGAAGCTGGAATAGAGAATATTTTGGCTTTACGAGGCGATATAACACCTGAAAACAAGGATAAAATAAAGTTTGATTATAAATATGCGAGCGAGCTTGTTGAGGATATAAAGCGCTTTGGAGATTTTTGTATAGGAGGCGCTTGTTATCCGGAAATTCACCCTGAATCTGCAAGTCAGCAGGATGATATAGAAAATCTAAAGGCAAAGGTTGATGCAGGCTGCGAGTTTTTGACAACTCAAATGTTTTTTGACAACAATATTCTTTATAATTATCTATACAAAATTAGAGAAGCAGGAATAACAGTTCCTATTGTTGCAGGAATTATGCCTGTTACAAATGCTAATCAAATCAAACGAATTATGTCATTATCTGGTACATATTTGCCACAACGCTTTAAGACAATAGTTGACAGATTTGGATATAATCCAGAGGTTATGGCACAGGCAGGCGTCGCATATGCAACAGAGCAAATTATAGACCTCTTTGCAAATGGAATAAATGCTGTTCATGTTTATTCGATGAACAAGCCTCATATTGCGGCAAAAATTCAAGAAAATATATCGGAGATACTAAAGTGACCCAGCTTCGCACAATCTATATGGTCAATCCACTTGACCTAGTTATTCAAAGAAAAGAAATATTAAGATATCTTAAGGCATCAAAAACAACCTTAGAGACAGACGCTTTAATTGATGAGTGCTTAAAGGATGTATATCGAGTGGTTTCTCCAAGGGCTGTGTTTTTTGAAACAGATTTAGAGCTATTAGATGATGATATTATAAAATTTGGCTTTGCAGAGGTTAAAAGTCATAGCTTGACAATTAATTTAAAAAGCTGTAAAAGGGCGTATGTTTTTGCTGCAACGCTTGGCATAGAGCTTGATAGAATGATTGAAAAATATTCAAGATTTATTCAATCTAAGGCTGCCGTATGTCATGCGATTGGCTCAGCGTTAATAGAATCCTTTTGCAATTATGTTAATGATACATTGGTGGGAGATTCAAAGGCAACTCGTAGATTTTCTCCTGGATATGGAGATTTGTCCTTAGATTTCAGCCAATTGTATTGAATGCATTGGATGCAGAAAGAAAAATAGGAATAATACTTGGCGATTCACTTTTGATGCAACCATCAAAATCGGTAACCGCCATAATAGGAATTAAGTAATGAGTGTTTTATCAAGATTAAAGGAAGGCTATTTGTTCTTCGATGGTGGAATGGGCACTCTCTTACAGGAGAGAGGGCTTAAAATGGGCGATTTGCCTGAGGAATGGAATTTAACACATCCAGAAGAAATAACAGCTATTCATCACGCATATTTTGAGGCTGGTGCTAATGTAGTAACAACAAATACCTTTGGTGCTAATCCCTTGAAAATCTCAAACTATGAGAAGATTGTTGAAAAGGCCGTTGAAAATGCAAAAAAGGCTATTTTTTCGGATGGACAATATGTTGCTCTTGATATAGGCCCAACAGGTAAGCTTTTGAAGCCACTTGGAGAGCTTGATTTTTGTGATGCAGTAGATGCGTTCTCCTGCGTTGTCAAGGCTGGTGCAAGGGCGGGCGCAGACCTTATAATCATCGAAACAATGAACGACCCTTATGAATTAAAGGCAGCGGTTTTAGCGGCTAAGGAAAGCTCTAGCTTGCCAATTTTTGCCACATTTGTTCTTGATGAAAAGGGTAAAACCATGACGGGCTGTGATATAGATGCAATGGTTGCATTGTTAGAGGGACTTGGGGTTAATGCGCTTGGTGTTAATTGCTCGCTTGGTGCTGATAAGCTAAAGGAATTTGTGCCAAGAATAGTGGAGAGGGCTAGCGTTCCCGTAATAGTAAATCCTAATGCTGGTATGCCTTGCATACATGATGGAAAGACATGCTTTGAAAGCTCACCACAGGAGTTTCTTGAAAATATGATTGAAATTGCCGATGCTGGCGCTAGAGTCCTTGGTGGTTGCTGTGGAACAACGCCTGAATACATAAAAGCACTTACTAATGCATTGCATGGTAAAGCTCCAAAGCCTATAGAAAAAAAGAACATAACAGTAGCGTCGTCATATTCTAAGGCGTGTAGCTTTGATGAAAAATGCGTGCTTATAGGAGAGAGAATCAATCCGACGGGAAAGTCTAAGCTTAAGACAGCTCTAAGAGAAAATAATATAGCATATTTAATATCCGAGGCTATAGGTCAAGAGGAGAAGGGTGCTGACATGCTGGATGTCAATGTTGGACTCCCAGAAATTAATGAAAGCAATATGCTTGTTAATGTTATCAAGGAGCTTCAAGCTGTAACAAGCTTACCACTTCAAATAGACACATCTGACCCCGTGGCACTAGAATCGGCAATGCGTATATATAATGGCAAGCCACTTGTGAATTCTGTGAATGGCAAGGCAGAAAGCATGGAAAGTGTGCTTCCACTAGTTGCTAAATATGGTGGAGTAGTTATTGCCTTAACTCTTGATGAGAACGGAATACCAAATACGTCACAAGGCAGATATGAAATAGCAAAAAGAATTGTCGAGGAAGCGAAAAAATACGGCATTGACAAAAGGGATATAATTGTTGACCCTTTGTGCCTAACTGTAAGCTCCGATTCTCTTGCGCCAACTGTGACTCTTGATTCAATAAAATTAATAAAAGAAAAGCTAGGGGTTAAGGTCTCACTTGGTATTTCCAATGTTTCCTTTGGCTTGCCAAGCAGAGATTATATAAACTCCACATTTTTTGCCTTAGCACTTCAAAATGGACTTGACGCAGTAATAATGAATCCTTATTCAACAGAGATGATGAAGGTATATTACTCGTACAATGCACTTTTGGGGATAGATAAGGTTTGCGAGAGGTATATTGCATTTGCATCAAATGCTGTCTCAAGTGTGGCAGCTCCTGTTGATGCTGAGCTCACACTTGAAAAGGCAATTATCAAGGGGCTGAAAAAAGAGGCAAAGGAGATAACAAAATCCTTGATAATCGACACAGAGCCACTTGAAATTGTAAATAAGCATATAATACCTGCTCTTGATGCAGTTGGAGATAGCTATGAAAAGGGGACCTCATTTTTGCCTCAGCTTTTAATGAGTGCTGAAACTGCAAATGTTGCCTTTGAGGTTGTAAAGGAGAAAATTCCCTCGTCAGAAAGCTCTAGTAAGGGTGGCTTTATTATAGCTACTGTAAAGGGCGACATTCACGATATTGGTAAAAATATTGTTAAGGTGATATTACAAAATTACGGCTACAAGGTTCATGATTTAGGCAAAAATGTTGCTCCAGAGCTTGTTCTTGAAACTGTAAAGGATACAGGAATCAAGCTTGTTGGTTTATCTGCGCTTATGACAACAACCGTGCCCTCGATGGAAGAAACAATAAAAATTCTTAAGGAATATGATTCTAGTATTAAGGTTGTTGTTGGTGGAGCTGTTTTGAATGAGGAATATGCCAAAATGATTAATGCAGATAAATACTGCAAGGATGCCATGGAAACAGTGAGATTTGCTCAAGAATTCT
>JAGALI010000079.1 GCA_017625275.1 Clostridia bacterium | reverse complement strand
TCAGATAAGGGAAGAAGATTAAAGGTTTATTATATGACTCAAACAAGTGTTGCACCACCAACCTTTGTTTTGTTTTGTAACAGCATAGCACTTTTCCATTTTTCATATCAAAGATATATAGAAAATTGCTTGCGTGACACATTTGGATTTAGAGGAACACCTATAAAACTCGTTATTAGACAACGAGGAGACGATGAGGAGACTAAAATATGAGCGCATTAATGGAAAAAGGCTTACTTTGTAAAATGATATTTGATAAGTACGCACCTGGAGAAAAGCTTATAGATAAGGATGTATTCTTTGTATGTATGTGCTTTGCACTTTGCGCTGTGGTTGGATATCTTATAGGAAGCTTGAACTTTGGAGTTATTATATCTAGAATTTATGGTGCAGACATAAGAACTAAGGGCAGTGGAAATGCTGGTGCTACAAATATGATGCGTGTTTATGGAAAGAAGGCTTCATATTTAACATTTTTAGGAGATGTATTGAAGACAGTCGTTGCTGTTTTCTTGTGTAGAATTTTAATTGCTGGCTTTAACGGAGCGTATTTTACAGGACTTTTTGTAATAATCGGACATGCTTTCCCACTTTATTTTAAATTTAAAGGTGGAAAGGGAGTTGCTTGTATTGCTGCATTCTGTCTCTGTACAACACCTATTATTTTTCTAATAGAGCTTGTGATTTTTATTGCAATTCTTTTTGCGTTTAAGATGGTATCGCTTGGCTCTATTATGATAGCTTTAATTTTCCCATATATGCTTTATTTGTTTGAGGGTCCAGGACTTCATGTTGTAGTAGGCTTTTTGGCTGCTGCTATGGTAATATTCCTGCACAGACAAAATCTTGTGAGAATTTTCAACCATACTGAGCACAAATTTAATCTTGGTAGGAAGAAAAAGCAGAATGAAGCTACTCAAGAAAAAGTAGAGCAGGGCTCCGATCAAATAAAGGAAAACGATAATGAAAAAAATCAAGAATGATAGCATAGAAGAGCTTTTGGAACTACTTGATAGTTTGCTTAAGGCTGGCGCTCTAAAAAAGATCGTCCTTTCTAAGCCCGATGCTACTGATGAAATAAAAAGTGTAATTTCACCTAAAAAAATATCAGATGCAGTGGTATTACAGGTGGAAACCTTTTCTAAGGATAATAAGGCTTATCATTTGAATATAAGAGATAAATTCATAAAGCAGTGTGAGCCATTATTTTATTCTCATGCTCAAATAAATATCATATCTACACTTGGAGATTGTCAATATATGAGATCAAAGAGTGGCAAGGAAACTATTATTGGTGTTAATAAAATTAAAAATGCGCTTAATTCAGATGTTATTGATGCTGTTGAATATTCTAGTAATAATAAATCGAAAAACTATATTCTCAGTGGCAAAGAGCATTTTTTAAAGGGACTCGGCATTAGCGATGGAAACGGAAGAATTCGCGATAAAATGCAAGCAAAATTTAGACAAATCAATAAATTTCTTGAGCATATTAAAAGTGTAGAAGAGCACTTGCCAGATGAAGAAATAAATGTTTATGATTTGTGCTGTGGAAAAAGCTATTTAAGCTTTGC
>JAGALI010000078.1 GCA_017625275.1 Clostridia bacterium | reverse complement strand
CAATGTGCAAAAATGAATAAGGATTATCCTTAACCATTTCTCTAGCCTCATCACTTGACATTACATCATAAGGAAGAGCTGCACATTTGTCAGCGTAGCTTTCACTTGGTCTTAATGCGCTAAAAGGCTTAACTGTAATCATATCTTAACACCAATTAATAGCAAAGAACCTTAGAAACGCCATCAACAGCCATAACAGCCTTAACAACCTCGTCGCTTACCTTTTCATTTGTTTCGATGATTGTATAAGCAACCTCTCCCTTAGAGCCATTAGCCATATTCTCAATATTTACATTAACAGATGAAAATGCTGTTGTAATTTGAGCAATAGTGTTAGGAACATTTTTATGCATTACACAAACTCTAGCAAGAGCGTTATGCGCAAGGGATACATTTGGGAAGTTTACGCTATTCTTTATGTTACCATTTGTAAGATACTCATCAAGCTGTCTTGCCGCCATAACTGCACAATGGTCCTCAGACTCAACGGTAGAAGCACCAAGGTGAGGAATGTTAACAATTCCAGCTGCGCCTACTGTTGCATCTGTTGGGAAGTCAGTAACATACTTAGCAACCTTGCCATCAGAAAGTGCCTTTTTCATATCATCGGCGCAAACAAGATCAGCTCTTGCAAGATTTATAATTCTTACTCCGTCCTTCATCATTGCAATGGACTTTTCATTAATCATGTTCTTTGTTTGAGCAGTTGCAGGAACGTGAAGTGAGATATAATCACATGTCTTGAAAATTTCGTCATAAGTAGCTGCCTGCTTAACAGAAGGAGCAAGACTCCAAGCTGCTGCTGGTGTAATAAATGGGTCACAACCAACAACTGTCATACCAAGTGCGTTAGCTGCATTAGCAACCATACCACCAATAGCTCCAAGTCCGATAACACCAAGCTTCTTACCAGCAAGCTCAGTACCAACATATGCACTCTTTCCCTTTTCAACTGCCTTTGCAATTTCGGTAGTACCCTCAAGGGTTTTTACCCATTCAATTCCACCGATAACATCTCTTGCTGCAAGAACAAGAGCACAAATCGCAAGCTCCTTAACGCCGTTTGCATTAGCACCAGGAGTATTAAATACAACTATTCCCTTTTCTGTGCATTTTTCAACAGGAATATTATTTACACCTGCGCCACAACGAGCAATAGCCTTGAGGCTTTCAGGCATTTCCATATCGTGAAGAGCTGCAGAACGAACCATGATAGCATCAGGATTTTCAACAGCATCAGATACTTCATATATAGCACGGTCAAAATTATCAGTACCAACCGCTGCTATTTTATTCATAAGCTTAATTTTTTTCATTTTCTGTCCCTCTTTTATGCTTTTGGATTTTCTTGAGCGAATTTCTTCATAAATTCAACGAGCTTTACAACACCCTCATAAGGCATAGCGTTATAAATAGAAGCTCTCATGCCACCAACGGAACGATGTCCCTTGAGATTCTTAAGTCCTGCAGCAGCTGCTTCGGAAGCAAATTTCTTATCAAGATCTGCATTTCCTGTTACAAAGGTAACATTCATAAGAGAACGGCTGTCCTTTCGAACAGGTGCGATATAATAATCTTGGCTATCAAGATAATCATAAAGAACCTTTGCCTTCTTTTCGTTCATTTCCTTCATTTTTTCTAGGCCACCAAGGCTATCAATCCACTCATAAACAAGCTTTGCAACATAAATGCAGTAGCATGGAGGAGTATTGTACATAGAATCATTGTCAGCCATAACCTTATAATCAAGCATTGTAGGAATATCCTCACGAGCATTGCCGATAAGGTCTTCTCTTACAATAACGATTGTAAGACCTGCAGGAGCCATATTTTTCTGAGCACCAGCATAGATAAGACCAAACTTGGTTACATCAACTGGCTCACTAATAATGCAGGATGACATATCAGCAACAAGAGGAATATCTCCTGTGTCAGGAATATAGTTAAACTTTGTTCCATAAATAGTGTTATTGAAGCAGATATGAACATAATCTGCGTCAGGACGGAAAGACTCACGAGTAGTTTGAGGAATAAATGCAAAATTTGCATCCTTGCTAGATGCTGCTGTAACAACATCTCCATACTTTTGAGCTTCCTTGAAAGCCTTGCCTGAGAACTGACCCGAAACAATGTAATCAGCCTTCTTGTTCTTGTTCATAAGGTTAAGAGGAACAGCCGCAAACTGAGTTGAAGCTCCACCCTGAAGGAAAAGAACCTTGTAGTTATCAGGAATATTCATGATTTTACGAAGGAGCTTTTCTGCATCTTGGATAATCTCCTCGTAAACTGGTGAACGGTGGCTCATCTCCATAACAGACATACCACTGTCCTTGTAGCACATCATTTCTGCTGCTGCTCTTTCAAGAACCTCAAGAGGAAGCATAGAAGGACCTGCTGAAAAGTTATAAACGCGTTCCATAATTGAAACCTCCAAATATATAAAAATTTTTAATCAATTTAATGCTATTCCCAAGCACTTGACCAAAGGTCAAGCGCTTAGAATACCTCTTACTTAAAATATTTTACTGCGGACTTAAACATTTTAATATCATAATCGCCGTAAACATTTTTATAAAGTCCATTTCCAACACGCTCGGAATGGCCCATTTTACCAATTACTCTACCATCTGGTGAGATTATACCCTCAATCGCAAGCGAAGAGCCATTAGGGTTGTAATCAATATCATAGGTTGCATTTCCATCAAGGTCAACATATTGTGTTGCAATTTGACCATTTGCAATAAGTCTTGCTATTGTTTCATCATTTGCAAGGAACTTACCTTCTCCATGGGAAATTGGAACATTGTAAACATCTCCTACATTACAGTCTGCAAGCCATGGTGAATTGTTAGTAGCAATTCTTGTTCTAACAATCTTAGATTGGTGGCGTGCAATATTGTTGAATGTAAGAGTTGGGCAGGTTTCGTCGGTATCAATTATTTTGCCAAACGGAACGAGTCCGAGTTTAATAAGTGCTTGGAATCCATTACAGATACCACACATAAGTCCATCACGATTTTCGAGAAGCCTTGCAACCTCTTCCTTTACAGCTGCTCCTCTAAAGAATGCTGTAATAAACTTACCAGATCCATCAGGCTCATCTCCACCAGAGAATCCACCTGGAATGAATACAATTTGAGAATCCTTAAGCTTTGCAACAAACTCCTCGGAGCTTCTCTTAATATCATCAGCGCTAAGATTATTAATTACAAAGATTTCAGCTCTTGCGCCTGCATCCTCAACTGCCTTTGCTGAATCAAACTCACAGTTAGTGCCTGGGAATACAGGGATAAGTACCTTTGGCTTTGCAACCTTTATATTAGATGCGAATTTTTTATCTGTTGTATAAGAAATTGTTTCTGGCTTTTCAGTGCTTGATTTGATATTGCAGGAATAAACACCCTCAAGCTTATTTTCATAAAGCTCTGTAAGAGCTTCCATGCAAATCTTCTTTCCATTATATACAATGGATTTTTCACTTGTTACTTTACCGATCACATCACCAACGCTTGTATCATCGCTAAGCTCAAGCACAAATGCACCATAATTATATCCAAAAATATCCTGCATTGAAATTGTCTTGTCAAATTCAAAGCCAAATCCGTTACCAATTGCCATCTTGTAAACAGCCTCAGCAACGCCACCAATCGTAGGAGTGTATGCACTAAGAACCTTACCCTCTCTTGCAAGAGATGTTACTTTATCATATACAGCCAACAATGCTTCTGTTTTTGGAAGCTTATTCTCATCATATTCAGGCTTCAATATAACAACCTTACTGCCAGCCTTTTTAAATTCAGGTGAAATTACATCATTTGTTTTACCTGTTGTAACAGCAAACGATATAAGTGTAGGTGGAACATCAAGCTTTTCAAATGAACCACTCATTGAATCCTTTCCGCCAATTGATCCAATGCCCAATTCCTTTTGAGCCTTGAACGAGCCAAGAAGTGCAGCAAGAGGCTTGCCCCATCTTTTTGGATCCTTTAGTGGTTTTTCAAAATACTCTTGGAATGTAAGATATACATCCTCGAATTTTGCACCAGTTGCAATCAATTTAGAAACAGACTCAATTACAGCTAAATAAGCTCCATGATATGGGCTCTTTTCAGATATAAATGGGTTGTATCCCCATGACATAAATGAGCAATCATTTGTGTGCTCTTTTTCAACTGAAATTTTTTGAACCATTGCTTGAATAGGTGTTCTCTGATATTTTCCACCAAACGGCATAAGAACTGTGCCAGCACCGATTGTACTATCAAAGCGCTCACTAAGTCCCCTTTTAGAACAAATATTAAGGTCGGAAACAATATCCGACATTCCCTTTTCAAAATCATTAGGAATGTCCTTTGCATAGTTCTCAATCTTTGCAGGAGCAATATCAATATGCTTTTCAGCACCATTTGAATTAAGAAATTCGCGACTAATATCAACAATAGCCTTGCCATTGTGGAACATTCTAAGTCTTGGCTCTGCCTTTACAGTAGCTACTACAGTTGCCTCAAGGTTTTCAGAATGAGCAAGCTTCAAGAATGCTTCTACGTTTTCCTTTTCAACAACAACAGCCATTCTTTCTTGAGATTCACTAATTGCAAGCTCTGTTCCGTCAAGACCATCGTACTTCTTTGGAACGGCATTAAGGTTAATTTCAAGGCCATCTGCAAGCTCGCCAATAGCAACTGAAACACCACCTGCTCCAAAGTCATTACAACGCTTAATCATACGACAAGCATCATAGTTTCTGAACAATCTTTGAAGCTTTCTTTCCTCTGGTGCATTACCCTTTTGAACCTCTGCACCGCACAATTCAAGAGACTTAACAGTATGAGACTTAGAAGAGCCTGTAGCTCCACCACAGCCATCTCTACCTGTTCTACCACCAAGAAGAATTACAACATCTCCGTCCTCTGGTCTTTCTCTACGAACGTTTTTCTGAGGGGCTGCAGCAATTACCGCTCCGACCTCCATATGCTTTGCAGCGTATCCGTCATGATAAATTTCATCAACAATTCCAGTAGCAAGACCAATCTGGTTACCATATGATGAATAACCAGCTGCAGCAGT
>JAGALI010000077.1 GCA_017625275.1 Clostridia bacterium | reverse complement strand
TGATGCGGCACTTACCTTAGCAGAGCATGTTGCAGGAAGTGAAGAGGCGTTTGTTGAGGCAATGAATTGCCGTTCTAAAGAGCTTGGAATGGTAAATTCCAATTTTGAAAATGTAACCGGTCTAGATGATGATACTAGCGATCATTTGACTACAGCACGAGATATAGCCTTGATGTCGAGAGAGCTTTTGAAGCACGAAAAAATAACTGAATATACTACTATTTGGATGGATACAGTAAGAAATGGTGAGTTTGGCTTAACAAACACCAATAGATTAGTTAGATTTTATAGAGGCATTACTGGGCTTAAAACAGGATCCACCTCAAAGGCTGGCTTTTGCATTAGTGCTACTGCAAAAAGAGAAAATACGCATCTTATAGCTGTTATAATGGGCGCAGAAAGCTCTGACGCCAGAAACACATCGGTAGCAAAGCTATTAGATTATGGCTTTGCAAATTATTCTGTTTATTTAGATGATGAAATTTCCACAGAAAAAATTCCGGTATATGGTGGAAAGGTGGATTTTGCTACTACGAAGGCTATCTCATTTGAAACTTTGATTAACAAAGGAGAAGAAGGAAAAATAGAGCATAAAATTGAGATGAATGAATATATCGAAGCGCCAGTTAAAAATGGTGATGTGGTAGGTAAGGTCTCATATTTTATGAATGGTGAAAAAATTGGAGAAAGTGCTATTGTTTGCACGGAAAATATTCATAAATTGAGCTTTTTTGAATATGTTGGTTTAGTCTTTAAAAAATTTTTATTAAAATAATAAAAAGTTGAAAAAAACTGTTGAATTTTGAAAGCAAATGTAGTAATATATATAGGAAATGAAAATCATTTGGCTTGGAGGAATTTTGAAATGCTTTCATTGAATACAAAATTTGTTGATAAACACGTAAAGGATATCGACATTAAAAATATATCAGAGGAAATTTACGAGGCACAGAGAACTCTTATGAGTAAATCTGGTGCTGGAAATTCTTTCCTCGGTTGGCTTGATCTTCCTGTAAATTATGATAAAGAAGAATTTGCAAGAATTAAAAAGGCTGCTGAAAAAATTCAGAAAAGCTGTGATATCCTAATAGTTATAGGTATTGGTGGTTCTTATCTAGGTGCTCGTGCTGCTATTGAGTTTGTAAAGTCACCTATGTATAACAGATTAAAAAAAGATACACCTGATATTTATTATGCGGGCAACACAATTAGCTCTTCTGCGTTGTCAGATCTTCTTAAGATTTGCGAGGGTAAGGATATTTGTGTAAATATTGTGTCTAAGTCAGGAACTACAACAGAGCCTGCGGTAGCATTTCGTATTTTCAGAAACCTTCTTGAAGAAAAATACGGTAAAGAAGGCGCAAAGGAAAGAATTTTTGCTACTACTGACAAGGAAAAGGGAACACTTAAGAGCTTTTCTGATGATGAGGGCTATGAGACATTTGTAGTACCAGATGATGTTGGTGGAAGATTTTCTGTTTTGACCGCTGTTGGTCTTTTGCCAATTGCTGTAGCGGGCATTGATATTGATGCAATGATGCAAGGCGCTGCGGATGCAAGAGAAAAGTATTCTGTTGCTGACATAAATAAGAATGATGCTCTAAAATATGTAGCACTCAGAAACATTTTATATAGATTAGGAAAAACAACTGAGGTTCTTGTGGCTTATGAGCCTTCTGTACAAATGCTATGCGAATGGTGGAAGCAGTTGTTTGGAGAGAGCGAGGGTAAGGATGGAAAGGGAATATATCCTTCTTCACTTATTTTCTCTACAGACCTTCATTCACTTGGACAATTTGTTCAAGAGGGGTCCAGAATTCTCTTCGAAACAGTTCTTAATATTAAGAAATCAAATGATACAGTTATAATTCCTAATGATCCTAACAATATTGATAAGCTTAATTTCCTCTCTGGTGAGGAGCTTGAATTTGTTAATAAGCAAGCAATGCTTGGAACACTATTTGCTCACTATGATGGATATGTTGCTAATATTGTTATTGATATTGAGGACAGAAGCGCATATACTCTTGGTAATATAATTTATTTCTTTGAATATGCGTGTGCAATTTCTGGATATGTGCTCGGAGTAAATCCGTTTAATCAGCCTGGCGTTGAAAGCTACAAGAAAAATATGTTTGCTTTGCTTGGTAAAGAAGGATATGAAGAATTGAGAGCTGCGCTTAAGGCTAGAATTGATTAAAAACTAAAAAATAGTCGATTTTTATCGGCTATTTTTGTTTTTTGGTTAAATTTAAGCAAAAGTTCCTAAAAAACTTTGGATTTTTATACATTTTTCACAAAAAACTATTGATTTTTTATAGGGTTTAATGTATAATTTAATTACAGAAATAATATTCGGGAGGAAAAGAATATGACGAAAATTATTATTGGTGTAAAGGGAACAGGAAAGACAAAGGTTTTAATCGAAATGATTAATTCTGCGCTTGATTGTTCCAAAGGCTCAGTTGTATGTATAGAGAAGGGTGATAATCTTAGGCTTCAAGTTAGCCATAAATGTAGACTTATCAACTCTGATGAATATATGGTAGAGGATGCAGAAGCACTTTATGGATTCTTGGCAGGACTTTTGGCTAGTAATCACGATATAACAGATATGTTTATTGATGCAACCTTTAGAATTTGCAAGAGAGATTTACAGGCTTTTGAAGCATTTCTTGTTGAGGCCGATACTCTTGTATCAAAGCTTGGCGTAAATCTTGTTATGACACTTTCTATGCCAATTGAAAACGCAACAGATACAATTAAAAAATATATCTAATTTGTATAAAAGAGCCCCTTGGAAATCAAGGGGCTTTCTTTTTTTAGAAAAATATCTATTAAAATGTCAAATTTTGTATCTTTGCATAAGATGTTACAGAAGGCGAGAATTATCGTGTCTTCAATAAAAATAGGAGGTTATCTTATGCCTGATAATAGAATTTGTCAGCCACCTCATCAAAAGGAATGCGTTTGTATAGATACTCATAAGGTTCTAGATTCCTGTAGAGATAAGGATTGTTTTGAAAATGTTAAGGTGTATCTCACAGAATTTGGTGAGGAAATAATAGATCGTACCAACACAATTCGCGCGAAGTGTGCAAAGGTAGTTTGTGCATATATTGATGTTAATGACGTTCCTTTTAATAGAGGATTTTATCAATTAAATATTAAAATATATACTAAGATTACCTTTGAGGCATGCATTAACCCTGGAAATATTCAGGAGTTTGATGGAATAGCTGTTGTAGAAAAGAAGGTAGTTCTTTTTGGTAGTGAAGGAAATGTAACAGTTTTCAAAAGCGAGGTAGGAAAGAGTAGCTTTTGTCAGGGGTTGCCTTGTCAAGCGCCAACATCGTCAAATTTACCGATTGCAGTTTTTGAAACTGTTGATCCTGTAATTTTAGACACAAGAGTAGTTGAGCCAAGAGTATTTCCATGCTGCTGTTGCTGTTGCGTTGAGGATATTCCCGAAAATGTTCGTTGCTGCGTAAATGGTAGTCTTTGCGAAAGAGATGAGAAATCGCTCGTTGTATCTTTAGGATTTTTCTCTGTAATTAGAATCGAGCGCCCAGCTCAGCTCCTTATCAATGCAACAGAATATAATATACCAGAAAAAGAGTGTATAAGTGCACCCGAAAACGATCCTTGCACATTGTTTAGAGCAATGTCGTTTCCTGTAAACGAATTTTCTCCTCCATCTATGAACACATTCCCACACGGCACATCGTGCCATCATAAGCATGACGCCCCAAGCAAGGGTGGCTGTGGCTGTTTATAAATAATAAAAATCCACCTGTTAATCAGGTGGATTTTCTTTTGAAAGATTTATTATATTATCAGCATATGAGTTAACATCTTCCATGTCATGAGACACAATAATAACAGTTTTTCCTTTTAAAAGAGATAAAACCTTTGGAATAATACGCGCTTTCATGTTTTCGTCAAGTGCCGAAAATGGTTCGTCCATTAAAAACATATCACCATTATAATATAGGGCGCGAGCAAGAGAAAGGCGCATCTTCATTCCACCAGAGAGCGAATCTGGATATTGATTTTCTTCTGTATCGAGCTCCACCAACTTTAAAATTTCATTTGTAGGTAGGCTATTTCCTTTTTCTACAAGTTCAATGTTTTGTAGTACAGAAATAGCTGGGAAAAGCCTTGGCTCTTGAAAAACACAGCTTATACGAGAGCTAGAGCTATCAATTTGCCCAGAGAAGCTTGAATCAAGTCCGGCGAGAATGCGTAACAAAGTGGTTTTTCCACATCCACTTTCTCCTATAATAAATGTGATTTTTCCATCAGGTATTTCTATTGAAAAATCATTGAAAATTATTTTTTCTTCGAAGGCCTTGTATAAATTATTTATTTTCATTTGAGCCTCCTTCAGATTTAATGTATTTTTTTAGTAGCTTTTTCAAAAGCTTAGTGAAAACAAGCTCAAAAACAAGACTCAGAATTATTACAGTTACAGTCCAAGCAAATAAATCAACTCCGTTGAAGTCATATTTTGCGTCAAAAATAGCATCTCCAATGGAAACGTCTGTAGAGCAAAGAACTTCGGCTGCAATTCCTGCCTTCCATGCAAGTCCAATACCTGACAAAAGAGAAGAGATAAAGTAAGGAATTATTGAAGGCGCATAAAAGGCAGAGACGCGCTTTTTGAACGGTATTTTATAAACAGTACAAACCTCAAGGAGATTTTTATCAACATTTTTAATTCCTTGATAAATGTTTGCCCAAACAATTGGTAGCATCATCATAACAGTTATTATAATTGGTGTCTTTTGATCTCCTAAAAAGAGCCAAATAACTATTACAAATGATGCAACAGGTGTAGATTTTATAACTGTTAATATAGGATATATAATATCGTGAACAATTTTTGACATAGCGCAAAAAGCTGCTAGAATAACACCTAATATAATAGCTATAAAGATTCCACCAAAGACTCTCAATAGAGACATTAAAGAGTTAATTATAAATTCTTTTGTTAAAATCAATTCAAATAGTCTTTTTAGAACCGAAATAGGTCCTGGAAAGAGCATGGGTATATTTAAAATTAATGAAACTAATTCCCAAATTCCAAGCCAAAAAAGGGCAATTAAAAGGACTTTTGAAGCTTTGATGCCAATTTTTTTAAAATTTTTCATTATTTTTTATAATAGAAGGTTCCTTCGTTAAGCTTTATACCCAAGGCATCAAGGAAGTTTTGCATTTTGTTTTCCATATCATTACCAATAATGAATGTTATATTGCAATTAGGGATAGCCTTTTCAGCAAGTGCCGCATCGGCAGCTATTTCATATTTCTTTATATATTCACCAGCTTGCTTTGGGTTTTTGTTTGTAAATTTTATAGAATCCTCGTATTCTTCAAGAAAATCTGCGACACTACCAGGAAATTCCTTAATAAAATCAGTTCTTGCAACAATACAGCCTTGTACAAGCTCCTCGTTAGATACCTTTTTCCATTCCTCGCTCAAGTCAAGAGAAAGAGTGTAACCAGCAGCACCTTTTTTGTTAAGAACTTGGGTTGCCATAGGCTGTGGAATCACAGCAATATCAATATCAATTGCTATTTCAGCACCCGCTTCATCCTTTGTTTTTTGTGTCATAAATGCAGAAACGAGGTCGGCAGGAGCTGCAAAATCTGTTTTAATAGTGGCGTTAACGCCATTTTGCTTTAAAATATAATTTAAAATTTGTGCAGGATTTTGCTTAGGACAATGGATTGTTTTTCCCTCAAGGTCCTTTATATCATCAATTCTTTCGCCCTCGCTATTTTGCATAATTGTCAAAACACCAAGAGTATTTATAGCGATTATTTGAACGCCACCATTTGTGTTGTTGAAAGCAGTAGCAGCCGCGTTTGTTGGAAGGGCTGCAATATCAATAGTTCCTTGATTTAAGCCTGCCATGATATTTGAAGCGTCCTTTTCAACCTTAAATTCATAGGAATTTTTTGTTTCTTCGGTTGAGTTTTTCTCCATAAGCTGAGCCATGCCAAATCCAGTGGTTCCGTTAAGAACAGAAACTTTTATATTATCGTCAGTTTTCTTCGCACACGATGCAAGAGCGAACAATGATATGGCAACCATAATAATTGCCAATGTAAGTGATAGAATTTTTTTCATTTTTTACACCTCTTTTAATGTGATTTCTTTATTGTTTTTTATTATCAAAGCGTCATTTTCATCTTCTTTCCCATTACAATCTTATCAGCATCATAATACTTAAATGCTAATGGATTTTTGCTTTTAGGTCCTTCGTACTTGATTTTAGGAATTGAATTAAAAATTTCC